>NZ_JAPVZF010000006.1:0-99511 GCF_041432195.1 Streptococcus sp. 27098_8_23
ATCTCATCCACATCTTCTAAGCCTGACAAGTCTTCATTCAAGATCTCATATTGACCCAATTCATTGATCAAGTAGATAGTATGGTCCTCGATCCCCATATCGTCCTTGTCCGGCTGGTAATCCGCGCCTGACCAGGCAGACTGGAAGAGCTCATAGACTTCGTTATTTCCGACCTGTAGATAGGCACGTCCTGTCTGGGTGATCTCGGCCGCGTCCGGTGTATGAAGCATTTCATTGGAGTCCGAACGGTCCGCTACCTTAAGGGCGATCTTGAAGCGTGAGTTAGACCAGATCTGGTCATCCACCACACCAGATGGTTTCTGAGTAGCTAGGATCAAGTGGACCCCGAGGGAACGCCCAACCCGAGCGATGGATACCAGCTCCTTGATAAAGTCTGGCTGGTTGACCTTGAGCTCTGCGAACTCATCTGAGATGAGAAAGAGATGAGGGAGCGGTTCTGTCGCTTCTCCGTTTTTAAATTTTTTCTGGTATTGATTGATATGGTTGACTTCGAACTCTCCAAAGAGTCGTTCACGACGATGGATCTCCGCATTGATCGAAGCCAGGGCCCGCATAGATTGGGCACCATCCAAGTTGGTAATCGTCCCCAAGAGATGGGGAAGGTTTTTAAAGAGATTGGCCATCCCACCACCCTTATAGTCAATCAGCAAGAAAGCCACATCATGAGGGTGGAAGTTAACAGCGAGGGACAGGATATAGGATTGGATGGTTTCTGACTTCCCTGATCCAGTCGTCCCTGCGATTAAACCATGTGGTCCATGGGCTTTTTCATGCAGATTGAGCTGAACCAGGTCATCCTGACCGCGCAGACCAATCGGCACAGCCAAACTCTTGTAAGGTGCGTTCTTTTTCCAACGGCTCGATACCTGCAAATCCTCAAAGGTCTCCGCCCCATACATTTCCATAAAGGTCACAGAATCTGGGATGGAACTCTTAAGATTTTGGAGGTGATTGAGCGGTGCCAAGGTACGGGCGATCCGCTCCTTGTCATAATCTGCTGGGAAATGATCCAAACGGAAGTCCGTCTCTTTCAAGACTCCTTCTTCCATGACCAGTTGGCCTGTATTACGGTCCTTGATATTGATTACTGTCTGGATGTTCTCAGACAAGGAACTCATGACATCCTCTACAAAGATGAGAGAACAGCCTAATTCCGTTGGATCTTCGGTAAAGAACTCCATGATGATATGATCCAAAATCAGCTTCTCATCGGTCACTAAAACCACGTAATGAGGATGGAAGAGGGTGCTCTCCTTGTGGGATGCTTCTTCCTTTTGACTACGGCGTAGTTTCAAGATTTGGTTCAAACTATTCAGAACTTGGTCCCGTGTTCGTTGATTGTAGACAAAACCGCGGACATTGAGTTCTTGCAGTTTAGCATGAGGTAGCCAACGCATCCAAGACCATTGCTCTTTTTCCTCTTCAGGCAAAATAGTAATAAACTGCACATCATGATAAGAATGAAAAGTCGCTAGCTGCATCACCAAAAGCTGCAGTTGTTCTAGGACGAGATTTCTAGGTCCAATATAACCCACCGGTCCATGGCTGAGGTTTGCCGGGATTGGCATATCTGGGATTTTTTTGTGACGACTATAGAGAGCGTAACCCTCTTCTTCTAGAGCATCCTTCTTACCGCTACGCTCCTGTTGACCGTATTTCAAGTCATAGCTAGTCGGCATTTTCCCGAGTCCCAAACGATAGTATAAAAAGTCAAAATGCAAGGGAGTCTTTTCGTAAATTCGGTGATTGTAACTCTCAACCAAGTCCGTCAATTCTAAAATCGTTGGAAAATGATAGTGCATCCCTTCTTTTTGTTCTCGTTCCAGACGAGTCAATTCCTTGACCTTATCTTTCAGGTAAAGACGATAGAGATCGACCCGTTCCTTCTTATCAGCCTTGTACTTTTTACGATTTTTGATGAAACCACGGATAGAAAAAATCATTGTGGTTATGGACATCCCTACAGTCGCAAGAATATAGATCCCTCGAGGTTGAATCAAGGTAATCAAGACGGTTACCCCGACCATCATAAGAGGAGGAATGATTAGCTTTAACAGTTCATCACTGGGCTTTACCGGCTCCTGTCCAGGGGGATTAATCAAGATTTTATCCTCGCTACCACGATAGATGATTCGTGGGGAACGATGATAATCTGGATAATCTTCATAAAAACCATATCGAGATGGTTCTCTCAGAGTCAGTTGTGGCCCAACTTGGGCAGGACCCTGGACCCATACTTCATCAGGATAGAACTTGATCGTCACCGCCCCTAGACTCAACTCATCTCCAAAACCAATCAATTGCTGGTCCATTTGTTCCAGATGATTGTTTCGATAAAATGCGCCTTTTAGTCGAGTTAGCTTCCATTGATTTTGGGATTTTTGGAGTAAGAGTTCAACATCTCCATCTAGTGTGATCAACGCACCTCTTTGAGAGCCAATCTGAAACTCTGATAAATCCAAAAGGTCATAAACCCTTGGCTTCCCTTCTCGGAGATAAAAGACGACCTCACCCAAACGCAGACCATCTTTCAAGAGTCCTGCTTCATCGTCGTACTGATAAAAGACCTCGTCACCATCGACCTTGAGCTGAATCGGTCTTTCCTGTTGAGAAAGGTAGACTTGGGCCTTTTCAGTCGCCCCTATCAAGACCGTCTTATCTGCACTCAGTTCTACTTCATAACGCAGACCTTGGCTGTAGAAAATGATTTGTTTTTTCATAATTTCTCTCCTTGGTCTACTTTAATTGCTAGAGGAACTACTTGGAACAGGTTTCTTCTCAGATGACGGTTTGCTTTCAGAAGCCTTGTCTTGAGGGTTAGGAGTTGTAGAAGCATTGGAGCTTGATTCACTCGTTAGTAGCTCACTTCGACTATCCCAGTATTTCTTATACTCGCTTTCCAAAGTATTCAACTTACTTTCACGGTCTTTTCCTGACAAGTTGCCATCTTCTCGAACCTGCTTGATTTCCTGAGTCAAAGCATAGAGAATCAAGTCACTGTCGTTAATCCGTTTCGCAATATCAAGAGCCTCTTCAAAACGATTGCGCCCAACCTGAATCCAGTAAGTCAAATAAAGCTCATCTGACTTGAGTGTTACGTTGTTCAAGATGACTTTCTTTTGTTCAGAAGAAAATTCCAACCCCTGAATATAAGAGTAAGCCAACTCATACTTTTGCGTATTCGGCAAGCTAGCTGGATCAATTCTCTCTAATTCTGTAATAACACCACTATAATCCACTTTAATAAAGGCAGTATCAGCCTGCAACATCTTTTCTTTGAAAGGATTTTGCACAAAAATCAGATAGATAAGTGGAACGATCAACAAGACAACGCTGGCTGTTAACCAAATCGTTGCCAATTTAAAGACACGATGGCGTCTACTTGGAACCAAGACCAAATCTGCCCGTTCTTTCGCAGCCTTCTCCGTGTAGTACTTCTCCAAAACAGCTACTGCAGCCTCTATATCATCTGCCTGACATAGGTCATTTAAGAAGTCGGGCAAGGTCTCTAATTCCAAGGAACCATTATAAAGATCCATGAAATCCAAATCGCTAAATAGTGTTACTGTAAAACATTTAGCCTGGCGTAAAAAATCTTCTGAGGATATTGATTGAGGAACCATCAGACCAGGAATTCCACGATAAGCAATCTTAGCCTGAGCATCCTTGGTAATAAAGAGATTTACTGGGTGCAAAAGGAAAGTCACAGGTAACTCCAAGGCGCCCTCTAGACGAAAAACGTTTAGGGCCAAACGGATTCTTTCCGAAATGGTACGTTCCTTTATTTCCTCATAAGTCAGTCCATGAGCTTCGACTTGATAGGAGAAGGTGACACTATCCTCATCAGACACCATCGATTGCTCCAAAAAGAATGGATGATGCAAATCCAATAGTAACAGTTCCCGTAAATCTTGACTCGCAACATCTGAACGTTTGAGTTTTAATTCCCAGTTTGTTTCATTTTTTTCATAGACAAACGACTGTCCACCAAATTCAAATTTTTCTTCAGCCACCTATATCTCCTCAATTTCTACTAAATCTCCTGTCGTCATAGGATAATCAGACAGATGTTTCCCTTCATCAATTAACAAACCTTTATTGACAATTCTTAATTGATATTTTTTTCGCTTGATACCTGGATTAAAAATCGTATCCACTTCTCGCACCAGCCGGCGCACTTCAATTCGCCGTGGAATGCGAATATCCACATCTCTTTCTCTCAAACGTAGGGTAATATTGATATGTTGCTCCACCTTTTACACGCCTCCTATGTCTGGTTTATCCTTTTCTAAGTTATTTAGAGAGACTAGTTAAAAAATTAGTCCATCCCTTCTACCATCACACGATAACTCATTACTGCCGTTGCTCCAAAAAGCAAGAAAATCAACACCACATAGAATATCTCTGGAAGAAAGTCATTCAGACCACCTTTTTCTACATGGCCTATATTTGTTTGGAACTTGATTGTTTTTTGAGCATTGGGCTGAAACAACTGTTCTTCAGAAGATTTTTTCACTGGTCTCTGTATAGCAGAAAACAGTTGGCCCCTTTCTGTGATCAACTGTTCCTCTTGATGCTGTTGCATGTCCTGCAACCTCTTTTGAGTCGCTTCATTAAAAAGCTCCTTGATTTGTTCAGACTGTAGACCAAATTTCAATCCCTCTTTCTTTTCAAGTCGGGAATCATCAATCTGCAGACTGTTATCCTTCAAATCATCTGCAGCAGCCCCAGAGACTGCTGCACATGTTACTAAGGTAAGAAGGAAAAGAATGATTTTCTTCATATTTCTAATTTCTATTCTTTCTCAACTTGGCTTGTTTGAAACCACAAACTACTTTCTCTGATAAAAATATTTATAACAAGTAAAACAGCTATGACAACAATCGTTGCAACAAAAGCGATAATTGCTGCTGGATGTCCATCAAAATATCCTGAGAGCAAACCTTCTAATATCGATAACGCATTGAGATTTTTGATAAATGCTGGGAAACCAGTTAGACTTGCTGTTGTCCCAATAGCATTTGATAGGTAGACAAAGCTAATCATCATAAAGAAGGAGAGTCCCATACCAATCACTCGGAAATGTTTAAGCAATAGATATTGTCCTTGAATCAGTACAAATGCTGCTAAAACAATTAATAGAACCCAAGATGGTTGATATTCACGACCAACCTGTAGCTGAACACTTGATACAACACCAACTACCAATCCGACAACGATACTTAAAGCAGATAGGATGGTTACCGTCATCAAGTCTGTATCATGTAACTTATCAAGTTTGAACTTATCTTTGACTTTGCGAATAACGTTTTGAGTTGCAAACAGATAGGCTGTAAAGAGACTAACAATCTCCAATAGTAAAATCCATGTAAATGGACGGTAAACATTGACAGTCGCTTTCACTGAAGTAGCATTTTGGGTAACAGGGTTGGATAAGAAGTTCAACAACACTTCATTTGGTACCCCATTTTGATAGGCATTATTCAGAACCTTCACAAAGGATTCTACAAAGTTTCCATTGTTAGTTAATTCTTCGTTAAACTGCGTCATCAAGGAGTCAGCATCTTGTGACAACTTTTCAGTACTTGTTTGAGCGTTTGACAATTCACGATTGAAATTACCTAAAGTCTCATTCACAGACTCTGCAGCTTTGACATTACTTTGAGAAGATTCCTTCACACCCGTAGTTTCTGACAAGAGAGCTGCATAATCCGAATTTAGGGTAGCCAATTGATTATTAGTCTCTTCAAAAGCATCATTGCCTTTCCCTTGCTTCTCAACCAAATCCTTTAGATTTTCTTCCAACTTCTTGTACAACTCTAACTGTTCATTGATTTTTGTATTCAATTCTTGGTTGGTAGTCAAAACATCCTTCACATTTTTTTCTAGAACAGGCTTGAGAGTAGTCAGTTTTGACAAGGCTTTATCTACTTTCTCTTTAGTACCCTCTGTATCTGTATCGCTAGCAGGTGCAGTCAGACTGTCTTCATACTTCTTCAGGTTTGAACTAATAGCTTCAAGCCAAATATTTGATAAAGCATCTGTTACATCACTATTTCGTAACTCTTTGACAGTATTGTATGCTTGTCTGAGTGCTTCCACCTTTTGGTAGTCAGAAGCTATTTTCTGAACCTTTTGTCCATAAGTCACTGCTGCTTGCTGAACGGCTAAGACATCTATCGGAGCACTGACTGCTTGAACATCATTCAAGGAAATATCAACAGTCTTTGGCTCCGCTTTTGGAGTTGGGCTTGAAGCCCCCGTTGAACTTGTAGTTGGAGTCGGAGCTGCCTCTGCAACACTATAGGCTACTTTGAAAGTCCCACCCGTCTTCAAATCAATTTCTTGACCAAACTCAACTGGTGTGCCATCATAAGTGACTGAGTGAACTGTCACTCCTGTTCCAGCCTTCCATGATACCTTAGCCTTTGTTCCTGTTCGTCCAACAGCACTCGTACTCGTGATTGCCAGATGTTCCAGATTCTTCAAGTCCGTCAAAGAAATCTCGCCGCTTGGCTCTTTAATCGTTTTTAAATCTGTATAGTTTACAGAAGGAATTGTGATTGGTGTCATACCAAAACCACTAAATTCTTTTCCACTAAAGTCTTCTTTGGGTAATTCTGAGATTGCAGAAGCCAGCTGCTCTTTTAGAGATTCCTCAACCTTCTCTAAATCCTTGTTTGCAGCTTTATCCAAAAATCGATCAAGAGTGATTTTGCTCTTCTCACTTGTTCCATAGTAAGTGGCTAATTTCTCATCAATAAAGTTATGAATATCATTTTTATGATTTTCAAACTTGGTTCTTTCATCTGTTAGATTTTTCTGTAAGCTACCAATCTCTGTGCTGATGCTTTCTGCTACTTTTTTATAGTAAGCCTCAACTTCTGGTGACGTTCCATCAGTGGATGCTGGTGTTCCATCTATATTCGCAGTCAGACTACCTTGAGCTTTAATTAATTCCTTATAGGTTTCAATTTGTCCCTTAACGTCTTCCCGACTCTGAGAAATGAGCCCAGTGATAACATCCGCATGATTTTTCTTCTCATCTACTCTATTCTTAAGTAGAGTTCCAAACTTCTCGCCATAGGCAATCTGCGAAACATCAAAACGACCAAAAATCTGTGAGTAGCCCTCCAAACCTGTCTTTAAAGCAGTGTTGGCGTCAACAGAGGAACTAGACATACTATAGAGAGTTGGGAAAAGATTTTTAGAGTTGATAGCTGTATTATATAAATTCGTACGATAGTTTCCGATATTGGTTGCTTGTATCTGTGAGCTAGCTTGAACATTCTTTTGTGCTGTATAAAGGTTGTTCAAAATACTAGCCATATACATGTCAACTAACTGACCATTCAAATCAGAAACAATATCTTTCGCTAGTTTATTTGCATCATTTTCTACTTGCAAATTTCCTTGCGCATTCACCTTATAATTGATGGTTGTCTTATCAACATTGATGCTGTTAATATCGAGTATTTTTTCAGAAAAGTCACTAGGAATTGTTAAAACGAGTTGGTATTTCCCACTTTCTAACCCAGAATCAGCTGCTCCACGAGGGACAACAGACCAATTTTGTGAATTATCACGCTCGATATTTTTTACATAACTAGCACCTAGATTGTATTCTTTTGTATCTACGTAGACAGGCTTATCTTCATTTACGATAGCTACATTTAATTTTGTCTGCTGATTAGCCTTTGCATTATTTTCATTGCTAATCGTTGTATTTTTTTGAACAGATAGATTCAAAAAAATAATCAATGCAAGCAATCCTAATGCTAACAAACTACTTCCTATATATTTAAAAATTCTATTCTTCCTCATATTACTTTAAATCTTCTCCGTCATAAAAAATAGGAAGGCTCTCGCCCTCCTAAAGCCACTTATATAACAAATTAAATTTGTGATGCAAGATCTTGGTCGTTTTGCTCAACAATTTCAGCAACTTTATTCAACTGTGCATTGATTTCATCAAGCAAAGTTGCAAATTCTTCAATTTTTGGAGACAATTCTGTGAATTGGCGATCAAAGCTCTCAAAAGCAGCACCTTTCCAGTTGTCTCGGATAGTATTTTGCTCTTGAGTCAATGTACGAAGTACTTGTCTTACTTCCTCAGAACCTTGAGTGTACTTTTGAGCAGAGGTGCGCAATTCTTCTGTTGTTAATTGAATTAAAGCCATGTGAAACTCCTTTATATTAATTTACTCCCTCATTATATCAACAATTTGCCTCAATTGCAAGTTTAAAATTCATTTTTTATTCTATTTATAAAAAAATAAGAGCTATTTCCATCTAAAAACTAGTAAGAAGGATTAAATTATCTACTTTTCTTGTATAATTACTTCTTTTTTTATCTATAATAACAAACTCATATCATCCTTCTTTGATAAGGTATATTTGTTAAACGTTCTTTTCTTCTAACTTTCTATAAAAGTTTTTATTCTCTTGATGGCGAGCTTCCAGCACATTCTCTATACGACTCTTGTAAAGTTGATGATAGTTATCCAAATTGTTCTCTATCTCCAAGATATATGGTTGAATTTCAGCAAAACTACTATCTCTACATGCATAGGAAAGCGCCTCTAGGAGATGATCCGTCTCCCTGCTAAACTTGTGGAAATCATCATCCAAATCCATCTCCAAACGCTCTAAGTCTCGTAATTTACGATTATGCTCATCCTCTAGTTTCTGAAGTTCCTTTTTATCCATGACCAGTTTTCTCCTAGCTTTTGATCGGACTCTGTAAAGTAGGGGTTTGCATGGTCTGGGTCAAGTAAGTTTCAGCAGCATCAGCGGCCTTGCCCTCAAATCCTCCCTTAATATTGTTTACATAGGTCTTAGAAGCATACTCTTGCATATCTGCGGCTGCTTCCTGTAACTTTTTAGCTAACTCAGTTCCTTTAGCAAGGATTGACAACTCTTTTGCAGTTACTAAGGCCCTGACTGCTTGGCGTTCTTGTTCCTTCATTCTTTCTTTGAAGCCTCTATCGAGTTGCTCTCTTGTAATTAAGGTATCCTCATCCGTTAGGACTAACATTTTTTCCCCTCCATGTTTGTTTTACATCCGCCAATAGATTGTTAAAATCTTCAGCACTATCTGTATCTATGGTCTCAAAGGAACCACTAGCTTTAACCAAGCTTTCCCCCAGTTGCTCGATTTGTGTCAGGAAGGATGTTGCCGCAGTCTTCGTGTCACTTGCAAGGCCTTCATCCCAAAAGCTTGTTGTATCAAAACCAGAAAGTAGATTTGTAACTTCTGAGCTTGACAAATATCCAACCATGTCAAATGCTGTTGACCTTGTCTCCTTTACAATATTTTGAATATCTTCCTTAGCATCTGAAAGTAAGGTTTTCACATATTTAACTTTATCTTCCATGTCAAAATTTGCCAACTGGGCTGCTGTCTGAAGCAACTGAGCTCGAACCAAAATCCTCTTTTCTCCTGTAAGATTGCCATTTCTCAGTTGTTCCTGATAACGAGGAATAGCTTCTCGATCCCACTTTATAGATTCCTGACGAGCTTCTTCGACAATTTTACTATATTCAGTTGTAAAATTCTCGTAAACTGAATAACCAATAGCTGCCTTTATTTTAAACTCACCCCTCATAATGGCATTTAAAACATTTGAGGCTACATTTTCATCGACTCCTAAAGCCCGGAGGGAATCCAACGTTGTCGCAATCAGTCGAGCCAGCTTTTCACCTGCCCTGAGCAATTCTGGGTGAAAATCCTCAGACGCAGTCAATAAATTTCCCTTTCCATCCGATTGGAAAACACCAAAGTCATGGGAGCTTTCCGGATCAGTAATCTGGGTATAATGCAAGGGGACCAGGACATTGACTTTACCGACGGGTTTCTTAAGTGGTTCATCGGAGTCCCCAGGTAATTTAGTGATGGTATGTTCACGATTGAGCATCCCCACGACATCAAAAGGATTGACATAGTACTCTATTTTTTCGCTAATCTTTTTGATTTTCTCATCACTGAGTCCCATTTTCTTTAAACTCTTTGTCGTGTCCGGGCCGTCAAAGAGGACCACTTTGCCGATTTTCTCAAGCTCCTCATCGCTAAGGCCCGCTACTCCTTGGGCAGAGACAATGGTTCCTAGGGAGTGACCTGTGATGTCCATCGTAGCTTGCGGAGCTTTTTCGCGCATCTCTGCGATTTTCGTTTTCATTCCTACTGTCGCTAACTTGGCTTGCGGTGTATGGATATGATTGAGAGCGAACTTAGCGTCGTTGTCAATCCAGTCGTTCCAATTTTCTTTATTGATGGCATCACTTCCACGGATGGTCATATAAGTTTTCGTAGTATCATTAGTCAAGGTAGGCGTATCCGTTAAGTAGTAGGCACTGAAACCAGCTTCATCATCAGTTAACAATCCTTTTTGATAACGTTTGTGATGAATATCCTGCCTCATCCCATTCGCATCAGGAACTGGTATCGATGTGATTTTATAAGTATCTCGCAACTCAGGATCTGGTTGCAAGTAAACCTTACCATTATGGGGAAGATGTTTCCCGCCGGGGGTGATTTCACCATCATCATCTATATCTTGGGAATAATCTATCAAAGTCCAATTTACAGCATTATTATAGCGTGATAAAGTATTTGGTCTCCCTCTATAAGCTGACTGAGATAAATTTGCATAAAAATTGTCATAATCTTTTAGATTACTATCCGTCATACTTGTCCCAACCTCCATTTTTTAACACTCTAGGCTGATTATACATACCAATCCTATCTATTGAAGGCACATCATTTTTATTTTTTAATCGAAAATCTATTGTAAAGTCAGAATCCTTTATATGATTAAAAGAACCCTTCACTGATAGATTATAACCTCCCCCCTGTGGAGTTCCATTCCCTATCTGTTCAACAGTTAAACTATTCCAATCCATCTGAACAGATTCTATCTTTGAATTTTTAGACTTTACAAATTTTACAATTTCTTCTTCATGTTCCTTTAAATAATCCAACTGCTTAGCTCGCGGGCTCAGAGTTATTCCTCCGAATAGATTTGTTTCCTGCGCCATCCATGCTCCTCCTCCGAATACTACAAGGGCTAAAACCAGCCAAAGTAAAGTACGTTTTTTCATCTCTTTCCTCCTATATAGTGGAATCTAAGTATATTATATCATGAATGTAAAAAAAAATACTTTTAGCAAGTATTCGAAGTCAGTGGGGAATGAGTGATATTAAATTTGAGTAAAAATTATCAAAGGTTTTGAAGTTACTGTTAGTCATAAATCTCCCATACGTTGCATTTCAAAACTCTTATCGGTTGCATTTCAGAAATTTTCTTAATATTGGGAATACTATTGCTATTATATTCTATAGGGAAACCAATTGTAAATTCAGTATCTTCATTGTTATTTATTTTTCCATCCAATGTTATAATATATCCCCCACCTTGAGGGGTACCATTTCCTATATTTTCTACTTTCATACTATCCCAATCAAATTGGACACTTTCGACTTTAGGATTTCTAGATTTTATGAAGTTCGCCATCTCCTCTTCATGCTCCTTTAAATAAGCCAACTGCTTGGCTCGCGGACTAAGAAATACTCCTCCGAATAGATTTGTTTCCTGTGCCATCCATGCGCCTCCTCCAAATACTACAAGGGCTAAAACTAACCAAAGCAAAGTACGTTTTTTCATGATTATCCTCCTTAAACGTGGATTCTAAACCTATTATATCATGAATGTAAAAAAAAATACTTTTAGCAAGTATTGTAAGTCAATTGGGAATGAATGGTGTTAAATTTGAGTAAAAATTATCAAAGGTTTTTAAATTACTATTAGTCATAATAATACCATCCCCCATCCCTATAAATTCTTATAGGCTGCATTTCAGAAATCCTCTCAAGGTTAGGCAAGGCGTGCCTGTTATTATCTAAAGGAAATCCAAGAGTAAAACTGCTTTCCTTTAGATTATTTATACGCCCTTTAAATGTTAGCATATAACCGCCTCCTTGAGGAGTTCCATTCCCTATCTGACCAACTTCCATACTATCCCAATCAAATTGAACGCTTTCGACTTTAGGGTTTCTAGACTTTATAAAGTTCGCCATCTCATCTTCATGCTCCTTCAAATAAGCCAACTGCTTGGCCCGTGGGCTCAGAAATAAATTTGCTTCTTTCGCCATCCATGCTCCGCCTCCAAATATTCCAAGTGCTAAAATCAGCCAAAGTAAGGTACGTTTTTTCATAATGATGCTCCTTCAGATATATCATCTCCCTCTTACAATCCAAAACTCCTTAATTAAAAACAAATTACGGATCTATTGTTGCATTAGAAATAGAAGATTGTCATTAAAACTAGTATAGCATAAAAGCCTCAAACAGCCTATTTCACCAATCACTCTTCTTGAAGGCTTGTTAATAATCTGACCAGAAGGATCTGAGTTGAATACAAAGAAACAACTGACTTTGTCAGATTGCAGCCACATTTGTAAGCGACTAAAGTCGCAACAACTGTGTCAATTGAACCAATTTAGTAAGAAAGTACAAAAAAGAACACCCCGAAAGGTGCTCTTTGTAAGTATCGTAATTCTTTCGAAGAACGTTTACTAAACTGTGACGCTTTACGAGCTTTTTCAAGCCTGATTTGGAAAGTACGAGTTTCAGTTGGACTAAAAACAGCGTAATATCAAGGTTTTTCAGAACGATATCTACTAATTAATTTCATAAAATATGAATTAATAGATTCTAAATAGGGGAATTTCTTAACGCCTAACTTTCAATCCTATCCTCTTCCTTCTTATCCTAATAAAGTTTGTATTATTGGAATAACAACGATAAATAGAACCGTACTTAGAGTCACCACATTCGTAGAGAATTCCACATCTCCTTTGCCCTGATTAGCAAGTATTGGGAGAACAGCTAAAGCTGGTGTAGCGGACTGAATCATAAAGGTCTTAAATTCTACTGTCGCCATATTTGGTGCAAAGAACTTCAATACAAGAAGCATGATTAGAGGAGCTAGGATAAAGCGTCCAACTAAAGTGACAATTGTATCTTTATCAAAAGTAATAGTTTTCAAGCCTGCCTTAGCAAGAACAATACCAATATAAATCAGAGATAGGGGAGTAACGATATTTCCAACATAGGTTAAGGTATTCGTTGCGAAATCTGGAATAGAGATTCGAAGAATCAAAAATAGTAGAGCCACAAGAAAACCTACAAGCGGAGCTGGTAGCAATTTCTTCCAGTCAAATTTAGTTGTCTCCTTGCCTTGACCCGATTTACTGTCGCTCGTCATCAAATACACGCCCAATGTCCAGGTGGAAATCGTGTTGGTGATATAGTAAATTAAGAAATAAGGCAGAGCCTGATCCCCAAAAAGAGCAACGTTTAAAGGTAAACCAATAAAAATAGTATTGGCATTCACAAAGGTATTAATCATGGTCCCTCGCCGTCCTGGACGAACCTTGAAAACCACAACTGCAATATAAGCTACAATATAGCCCAAGATAAAGGCCACAAATATATAAAGGAGACCTCCAGAAAGACTGATTAGTTTATCTAGTGTTAGGTATTTCATCACCGACACAAAGATTGATGCTGGCAAGGCTACATTCATGATCAAACGAGATAGGTTAGGTCCAAAGGTATCTCCAAACCATCCCTTCACCTGAAGAATATACCCCAAAACAATAATAGCGATAATCGGAATGATACTCGTAATCGAGGTTAAAAAGAGTGACATAGGTATCCTTTCTATATTACTTAAGTCCACAGCCCATACAAATCTGTCGCTATAGAAGGATAGACAGCAGCAATGAATTATTTATACTCTGGATACCACTTCAAATCACGAACGGCTTTGGCCATATCTGTTTCCTTAGCGCGTGCAAGACCTTGCTCTTGCGCTTTTTTAGCGACTGCTTCCGCTACTTTAATAGAAACATCTGCTACATACTTGAACGGCGGCAAAACAGGAGCTCCTGGTTGTCCTGGATTTACAATACCACTCAATGAATGAGCCGCTGCTCCAATCATTTCATCAGTCAAAAGACTTGCTTCAGAAGCCAGCATACCTAGACCAAGACCTGGGTAAATCAAGGCATTATTGGCTTGACCAATCACATAGTCAACACCTTTATAAGAAACCATATCAGCAGGAATTCCTGTTGCGACAAAAGCTTTGCCATCTGACCATTCAATCAAATCTTTGGCACTAGCTTCTGCTAGTTTGGTTGGATTTGACAAAGGGAAGATCATCGGACGCTCTGTATTTTCACACATAGCCTCTACTATTTCTTTAGTGAAGGTATTAGGCTGAGTCGAAGTTCCTACAAGAATGGTTGGCTTCACAGTCTTCACTACTTCAAGCAGGTCAGTCAACTTGTCTGCGTTACTAAAGTCAGCACGTTTCTTAGCAAACGGTTTTTGCTCTGGTGTCAAGTCATCCATGTCATCAAAGAGAAGACCTTGTTTATCAACCATAAAGAAACGTTTATAAGCTTCTTCTTCAGAAAGACCTTCACTAACCATTTCACGAAGAACACGAGAGGCAATTCCTGCACCCGCAGTACCACCACCATAGCAGAGATAAACTTGATCTGTTAATTTTTCACCACTAATATCCAGTGAACCAAAGATACCACCCAAGGTAACGATTCCTGTGCCTTGAATATCATCATTAAAAGTTGGAATTTGTTTCCGGTATTTCTCAAGAATATTGGCAGCATTCAAGCGGCCAAAGTCTTCCCAGTGAAGGTAGAGTTTAGGAAAGAGACGTTCTGCTGTTTGAACAAATTGGTCAATGAAGTCGTAGTAACGATCTCCGCGAACCCGTTCGTGACGATTCCCTAAGTAATTAGGGTTGTTACGAAGTTCTTCACGGTTAGTCCCTGCATCAATAACTAAAGGAAGAACCATAGAAGGATCGATTCCAGCAGCACCCGTGTAGACCATCAATTTCCCAACAGAAATATCGACACCATTTGTTCCCCAGTCACCGATTCCAAGGATTCCTTCTGCATCTGTTACAACAATGAGACGAATCTCGCGATTCCCAGCAGCATTTTTCAAAGTGGCTTCAATATTTTCAGGATGATTGATATCAAGATATCCCGCATATTGTGGATCTACAAAGAGGTCACTATAGCCTTCAATGGTATCTGCAATGGTTGGATCGTATACAATTGGATTGAATTCCTCCAAATGTTGAGAAAAGAGGTAATAGAAAAGAGTCCGGTTGGTATTAAAAATTTCCATTAGGAAAAGACGCTTTTCCAAATCATTGGCTTTTGTTTGCATTTGCGCATAGGTTTGCGCTGCTTGTTCTTCAATGGTTTGAACGTAAGGTGGCAGTAAACCAATAAGACCTAGTTCCTTTCGCTCCTCTAAGGTAAAGGCAGTACCTTTATTGAGGAAAGGATTGTTTAAAATATCATGTGCAGTCATAGTGCAACCTCCTTTTTACTTCTATTATACCACTTAAAAAGAATTGTTCGGAAAACTTTGTTGTTTAAAAAATACTATTGTGTACGCATATGTTATAATGAGTCTACGAAGGCAATTTTCTAATAAGCTCTTTATACTTAAAACACTATTGTTAATGGCACTTTAAGTTGTTATATTTTATAAAGTTCTGGACTCATAAAACTCTCAATGATCACTCTTTACTAAAAGTTTCGAGTAAAAGAAACTAATCATACAAATTGGCAATCCGAATTAAAATAAATATTATATAAGTTTGTTATACAATACTTTGTATTTTTTAAGATGTTTTTTGTCATGCAAAACTTGTATTCTATTTATATGACGAATAAAAACTATTTACAACAATATATTTCCCAAAAAGTGAAATATTTTCGAACACAGAAAAAAATGAGCCAGGAAGAACTTTCGGAACAAGCAGGACTTGGGCTTAAGTATATCAATCAACTTGAAAACCAAAATGTGAATCTGACCATTCACAGTCTTGAAAAAGTGATTGTCGCCCTAGAGATGACCCCAGAGGAATTTTTCAATTTTGATAGCCTTGAATCAACCTCTGATAAGACCGACAATCTTTCACTCAAAAGAATCAACATGAAGATTAAACAGCTCCCTATTGATAAACGAGAAAAGATGTTGGTCATTTTTGAAAGTATCTTAGATAACCTTTGATATCCCTGACTCACTTACATTTTAACCGGTGAATACTCGTATAGTCAAATTGTAGGATACGGATAAAATTTATTTATCTGGTGATTTCCATTTATTTTCCTTCTCCAACTAATGAAAGTGAGCCCATATGAATTTAAAAGATCTACAATATTTTTATGACCTCTGCCAGCTTCAATCCTATACGGAAGTGGCAAAACAACACAAAGTCAGCCAACCATCTATTTCTTATGCCATCAAGCGCTTAGAGGAATCCTTTAACTGCAAATTGATTCACCATGATCCTTCACATCGCTCCTTTAAACTAACTAATCAAGGACAAATCCTTCTGAAGCATACAGAACTGATTTTACCTGAGGTCATTTCTACTCGCAAAGAAATTAATCGCTCTTTGGCGCATTGCTCTACTGTAGGATTCCCTCCTATTATCATTCAGTATCTTTTCTCTGTCTTAAATAAAGAAACTGAATTTGATTTTTTAAAAAAGGTACGTCCTATTCGTGGTGGATCCGTAGAATTATTAAATCTTCTCCTTAAGGGAGAACTAGATGCGAGCTTACTTGGATTGATTGAACCACTCAATCATCCTTCAATAGAGACACATGAACTCTTTCATAAAGAACTGTATGTCGTTTTATCTAAGAACCATCCTCTTGCTACTGCTCTTTCCCTCACTTTTGAAGATTTAGTAGATCAATCCTTTATACTTTTAGACGAACACTTTGTTCACCTGAAAGCTTTTGAACTACTTAATCAAAAGCATCAAAACAAGGCAGAAATATTCTTTAAGAGTGACGACATTATCATTATTAAAGAACTTTTAAAGAAAGGGATTGGCGTAAGTTTACTGGCTGATATCGCACTTTCTGATGAAGATGATGATTTAATAAAAATCCCTCTAATACCGGAGGACCAGATAACATTTACAGTTTATTACGCTTATCTCAAATCAGCTACACTGTCATCAGAAGTAGAAGCCTTATTTAAGCTCATTAAATCATATGAATAGAAAAAAACTCTAACTATCAACTACCTGATAGCTAGAGTTTTTTTACATTATAGGTATTAGACTAAAGCACGAAGAAATAGGATATTATCAACGAATCTTTTCATTTACCTGATACCCTTCAACGAGATCCCCAATTATAAATCTACAAAGTGTCGATAAAAAAGAACACCCCGAAAGGTGCTCTTTGTAAGTATCGTAATTCTTTCGAATTAACGTTTTGAGAATTGTGAAGCTTTACGAGCTTTCTTAAGACCTGGTTTCTTACGTTCAACTTTACGTGAGTCACGTGTAAGAAGTCCTGCGCGTTTCAATGAATCGCGGAAGTCTGGGTCTACTTGAAGAAGGGCACGAGCGATACCGTGACGGATAGCTCCTGCTTGACCAGCGTATCCACCACCTACAACGTTAACGAAAACGTCGTATGAACCTACAGTTGAAGTAACTGCGAATGGTTGGTTAATAACGAGACGAAGGTCAGCGTGTGGGATGTACTCTTCAACATCTTTTTTGTTAACAGTGATTTTACCAGTTCCTGGAACAAGGCGAACGCGTGCAACAGCGTTTTTACGACGTCCAGTACCTGCATATTGTGCTTGTGACATACTTTATTGTTCCTTTCCTTAGATAAGTCCTGAAATATCAAGAACTTCTGGTTGTTGTGCAGCGTGAGTGTGCTCAGCTCCAACGAATACTTTCAATTTCATACCTTGAGCACGGCCAAGAGTATTGTGTGGAAGCATACCTTTAACTGATTTTTCGATCAAACGTACTGCATTTTTAGAACGAAGTTCACCAGCAGAGATTTGTTTCAATCCACCTGGGTGGTTTGAGTGAGTGTAGTAGATCTTATCAGTTGCTTTTTTACCAGTCAATTTAACTTTTTCAGCATTGATAACGATTACGAAGTCACCTGTATCAGTGTGTGGTGTGAATGTTGGTTTGTTTTTTCCGCGAAGTACGCTAGCAACAACTGCTGAAAGGCGTCCAAGAGGTACATCAGTTGCGTCAACAACGTACCATTTGCGTTCTACTTGGCCTGGTTTAGCCATGAATGTAGTTTTGTTCATGATTTCTCCTATATGAATATCGTTTTTGTTTACAGGGCGGATGTTCCGGTCCGCGGGGTATTTGAAAGGTTCCGGGGCCTTACAAATGGGGTAAACAATACCGTCTACTATCATACCAAATTTCACTACTAAAAGTCAATAGATATGAAAAATATTTTTGCCGATTTCAGTGTTTAACATCTAGAAAAACCTCGCTTTTGCGAGGCTCTCCTATTTATAAGCTAAGGCACGTTTAAAGGTTTTCCAGATTCCCAAATCATCTGTTTGAAGGACTAGACTAGCATACATGCGGCCGATAAAGGCTGTCGCAGTGACTGCAAAGACAACCGTTATAGCAAGGGAAATCCAAGCTTCTAGACCACTCGCATACCCATTTATAGCTCTAAATGGCATAAAGAAGGTCGAGATAAAAGGAATATAGGAACCAATTTTCAGAACTAAATTGTCCCCAGCAGCACCTAGAGAGGTCACACCGACAAATCCTGCTATAATCAAGATCATCAATGGCGACAAGGCCTTTCCTGAATCCTCAGGGCGAGAAACCATAGAGCCTAGGAAGGCTGCTAAAACAACGTACATAAAGAGGCTAACCAAGACAAACAATAAGGTATTGAGCGAGAAGGCCTCTCCTAGATGATTTAAAATCCCAGATTGTGCCAAGATAGGGATATCTTTAAAGAGCAGAATGGCAGCCAGCCCACCCACGACGTAAATGCCAATATGAGTCAAAATCACAAGAAGTAGAGCCAGCATGCGAGCGTAGAAATAATGACTTGCTCGGATACTAGAGAAGACCACCTCCATGATTTTGGTTCCTTTCTCGCTAGCTACTTCCTGAGCAGTGACACTAGCATAGGTAATCAAAATCATATAAAGGAAGAAACCAAGCCCTGCGGCCGCAATGGTTTGAACAATTTTTTTGTTTTCCTTAGATTCATCAATTTTCTCAGTAAAATCAACGGTTTGACTCAGACGTTTTTCCTGTTCTTGAGACAAATTAGCTGACGAACGATTGAGTTGGTATTGCAGTTCGTTTAGCTTATTGGTTACTGCTAGTTTGATGCCTGTTTCAAGAGAAGTTTCACCATGATAGACGGCCTTGAGGACGCTGTCCTCTTGGTCAATGGTTAGGTAACCCTTGATTTTCTCATCCTTGATAGCAGCCTGGGCACTGGCTTCATCCTTATAATCAAAGTTGATACCATTGGTACCCTTGAGCCCTTCTTCCACAGATGGCACAGTTGTTACTACTGCTATCTTGCTATTCTTGGCCATAGAAGACCCTTGGAGAAAGCCGATTCCTACAGATAAGGCTAAAAAGAGGAACGGCGAAATCACCATAAAGAAGAAACTCCACGACTTGACATGTCGAAGATAGGTTTCCTTCATTACAACCCACATATTTCTCATACTTCCACCCCTGATTCTAGTTTAAAGATTTCATCGATTGTTGGAGCTTGTTGGTCAAAGGTCGCGATGTATTGACCTTGAGTGAGGATTGGGAAGAGTTCTCTTCCAGCGCTCTCATCATCTAGGATCAATTTCCAACTGCCTTGCTTGGTCAAGCTCACCTGTTTGACATGAGGAAGATTTTCCAATTCTTCCTTACTTCGTTCACTTGAAACAAAGAGACGCGTTTTCCCATATTGATTACGGACATCCTGAACTGGTCCATGCAAGACCACACGCCCGTCACGAATCATCAGGATATCATCGCAAAGTTCCTCAACGTTGGTCATGACATGGTCAGAAAAGATAATGATTGCACCGCGCTCTTTCTCTTTCAAGATGACTTGTTTGAGTAACTCGGTATTAACTGGATCCAAACCACTAAAAGGCTCATCCAGGATGATCAAGTCTGGCTCATGGATCAGGGTGATGATCAACTGAATTTTCTGTTGATTCCCTTTTGACAGACTCTTGATTTTGTCGGTCAATTTGCCCTTCACTTCCAATTTTTCCATCCATTGAGGGAGTTTTTCCTTGACTTCTTTAGCATCCATGCCTTTTAGAGTCGCCAAGTAACGAACTTGCTCAAGGACTGTCAACTTGGGCATGAGGCTGCGTTCCTCAGGCAGATAACCAATCCGTGCATAGATTTCCTGACGAATCTCCTGCCCATCCAGACTGATCTCTCCTTGATACTCTAAAAATTTCAACATACTGTGGAAAATCGTTGTTTTCCCAGCACCATTCTTCCCGACCAAGCCCAGAATCCTTCCTGGACTTGCCTGAAAATCGACACCAAACAAGACTTGCTTGGGACCGAAACTTTTCTCTAGATTTCTTACTTCTAACATTTTCCACCTCCGAGATATGTTGCACTTATTATACTCCTTTTTGATAGCCTTTACAACGATTTATGTCCATTTTATCGGATTATAAGTAGCAAAAGTATCCTTTCTCTAATAAATTTTAAGTATTTCAGCGATAGCTTTAGTATAACTCATTAAAGACCTTCTGAGATGGCTTCCTCCTCAACTATCGCTTTTCTCTTCTGAACTGTCCTTTTGAAACTAAAAATCCACCCCTAAGGATGGATTGATGAGTTAACGTACTTCTGCATTCACTTTTTCTTCCAGTGATGCTTGGATTTTTTCCATATAGCGTGCGACTTCTTCGTCCGTTAAGCTGTCTTCTGGATTTTGGAAGGTCAAGCTATAGGCCATTGACTTCATGCCAACTCCCAGTTTTTCGCCTGAGAAGACGTCAAAGAGTTTGATATCTGTCAATCGTTTCACGCCGGCAGCTCGGATAGCGTCTACAACTTCTTGGTGAGTGACTTCTGCCTTGAGAAGTAGGGCCACATCACGGCTGACTGCTGGGAATTTGGTGATTTCCACAAATGGAGCAGCTGGTTGAAGGGCAGCTTCAATGGCTGAAAGGTTGAGCTCCGCTACATAAGTTTCTGGGATATCGTAAGCCTTGGCAGTAACTGGATGCACTTGGCCAAGGAAACCAAGAACTTGGTCACCGAGTGAAATCACGGCTGTACGTCCTGGATGGAGACTTGCAATCTCAGCTGTTGCTGTATAAGTCACTTCAAGTCCCAAACGATCAAAGAGCGTTTCTAGGATTCCCTTAGCATAGAAGAAATCAACTGGAACTGCTGCCGTTTGGAAATCTTTTTCAGCAACTAAGCCTGTCAAAGCAAGGGCAAAGCTGTTGATTTCATTTGGAAGTTCTTCTTTTGGATTGCCTGTTTGTTCAAAGACTTTTCCGATTTCGTAAAGTGCCAAGTTTTTGTTCTTACGAGCCACATTGTAGGCAATGGTATCAAGGATACCAGAAACCATATTTTGACGGAGAACTGAACGGTCTACAGTCATTGGCCACATAAGTTCTGTAAGGTTACTTGGTTGAGTCGTAAACTCAACTGCTTTTTCAGGCGTTGTTAGAGCGTAGGTGATGATTTCTGTCAAACCAGCTCCTTCAGCGATGGTACGAACTTGGCGACGCAATTTTTGTGTCGCAGTCAATTCACCAGCTGTACCGTCATCTTTGGGAAGACTGGTTGGCAAACGATCATAACCATAGATACGAGCGATTTCTTCAAAGAGGTCCGCTTCGATGGTGATATCCCAACGACGACGTGGGACGCTGACAATGAAGGCTTCCTCATTTCCAGAAAGTCCAAAGCCAAGACGACGGAAGACATCTTCCACATCAGCATAGGAAAGTTCTGTACCAAGGACGCGGTTAACGTCAGCCAGAGTCGAAGAAACTTCCACATCTGAAGTATCAAGCTCTCCTGCTGAAACGATGCCCTTACGCACTGTCGCACCTGCAAGATCAGCAATCATGCTAGCCGCCGCATCAAGGGCTTCGTTAACAGTTGCCACATTGATGCCTTTTTCAAAGCGAGAAGACGACTCAGAACGAAGGTTGAGGCGTCCGCTAGTCTTGCGAATCGATTTGCCATTGAAAACAGCCGCTTCAAGGACAACACGACTAGATTTCTCAGAGATTTCTGTTGCTTGACCGCCCATGACACCTGCAAGGGCTACTGGTTTGTCAGCGACAGTGATGATTAAGTCATTTGTTTCCAAGTCACGTTCTTCACCATCCAAGGTCACCAATTTTTCACCAGCACGCGCTTCACGCACACGAATCTCGCTTCCTTCAAAGGTATCCAAGTCAAAGGCATGCATCGGTTGACCAAAGTAAAGCAGGATGTAGTTGGTTACGTCAACTACGTTATTGATCGGACGAATCCCTTCGTTCATAAGAAGGTTTTGCAACCATTGTGGACTTGGTGCGATGGTCACATTGTCCAAGATACGGGCTGCATAGTAAGGCGCCTTGTCGGTATCGATACTTACAGAAAGTGCATCTGCTGCAGCTTCATTTGTTTCTGTTAAACTGAATTCTTTAAAGCTAACTGCCTTGTCATAGATGGCTGCCACTTCATGAGCCACCCCACGCATAGATAGAGCGTCTGCACGGTTTGGTGTGATAGAAAGTTCGATGATTTCATCATCCAAGTCTAGATATGAGAAGACTTCCTCACCTGGTACTGCATCTTGAGGCAAGATTTGAATACCATCTGCGAATTCCTTCGGTACAACCGAGTCAGAAATACCTAATTCACCAAGCGAACAGATCATTCCAAGTGACTCTAAACCACGGATTTTCCCTTTTTTAATCTTGTAATTGTCCGCGATACGAGCTCCTGGAAGAGCTACCATGACCTTGATACCAGTACGCACATTTGGGGCACCACAAACGATCTGACGGGCTTCTTCTTCGCCAACGTTAACCTGACAAACATGCAAGTGTGTTTCTGGCACATCTTCGCAAGACAAAACCTCACCGACGACAATTTTTGAGAGACCGGCAGCCGGTGATTCCACACCTTCGACCTCAATCCCTGTGGTTGACATTTTTTCAGCCAACTCTTGTGATGGCACATCAATGTCCACCAATTCTTTTAACCATTTATAACTAACTAACATATATAAGATACCAAGGGCTATGCTGAAATCTAGATGACATTCCTATATTTCCTTTGACCCTCGTTTAGATCCTTTCATTTTGTGTTTTCCAACTTTTGTTTGGTTTAGTAAAAGCTCTTATCCCTTACCATCTCTAAATAATAAAAGTTTTTAGCCACAACTCTATGAACATACCCTTTCTATAAAGTTGCATTTTTATATATAAAATGTAACTCCTATGCCAAGAAATATTTCATTTAATGCTCATAGAATTGATAATTATTTTTTCACAACCACCATCAATTAATTTTTTTAAATTTTGATAACCAGGATGATAAACAGCATAAAAATTTAGTTCTATTTTAAAATCTGAGTTTTCCAAAACTTCTTCTAATAACTCTTCTATAAAAAAAATAAAATCTTTTCGCTTACTCTTTGCCAAAGCACCACAAACATAAATATTTAACTTTTCTTCTTTTGAATCTTGAGACAATATTTCTAATTGTTTAATTAATTTTTTATATGATTGTTTTCGGAGATTCTTTTCATTGTCATCTTTTATGGAGAGAATTACATTATCCATATCAGATTCAACAACATTAGGAAAAAGATCAGTTACATATGAACCATACAGATTTCTCCAAAATGTTTCTGATTTCATAGTTAGAAATCTTAAATGACGATCATTTATATTAGAATGATGAAACGAAGAAAAATTACTATCAGGTGAATGTTCTCTTTTAGCTGAGGGATTTACCATAAGAATAATATTTGAAGGATTTATAAAAGCCTTTTGATTATTTCTTATAGCTTCCTCAAAGGAAATATCATCAGAAGTTGCTATATCATTATTTTTAGATTCTTTATAAATAGCGAATGAAGAAATATCACCAAACTCCTCTAAAAGTTTATTATAGTTTTGTTCCGAAATCATAAAATATCCTCATGTTTGATTCATTATTTAAACTGTTCTGAGAAGCGGACATCCCCTTGGTAGAAGCCACGGATATCGTTGATTCCGTAACGGAGCATAGCTACACGCTCTTGTCCAAGACCAAAGGCAAAACCAGAGTATACTGTCGCATCGATACCACTCATCTCAAGGACACGTGGGTGAACCATACCTGCCCCCATAATCTCAATCCAACCTGTTTTCTTACATACGTTACAGCCTTCTCCACCACACTTGAAGCAAGAAACATCCACTTCAACAGATGGCTCTGTGAATGGGAAATAAGATGGACGCAGACGAATTTGGCGCTCTTCACCAAACATTTTTTGCACAATCAACTGAAGGGTTCCTTGAAGATCTGCCATAGAGATGTTTTTCCCAACAACCAAGCCTTCGATTTGGTGGAATTGGTGACTGTGGGTCGCATCGTCCGTGTCACGACGGAACACACGCCCTGGTGAGATCATTTTCAAAGGACCTTTTGAAAAATCATGAGCATCCATCGCACGCGCCTGAACTGGAGACGTGTGAGTACGAAGCAAGATTTCTTCTGTGATGTAGAAAGTATCCTGCATATCGCGAGCTGGGTGATCTTTTGGAAGGTTCATACGCTCGAAGTTGTAGTAGTCTTGCTCCACTTCAAAACCATCCACGACTTGGTAACCCATCCCAATGAAAATATCTTCGATTTCTTCACTGGTTTGTGTCAAAACGTGACGGTGACCAGTCGCAACTGGGCGACCTGGAAGTGTCACATCGATGCTCTCACTTGCTAGTTGAGCTTCTACTTTCTTTTCTTCCAAGAGCTTAGCTGTTTCTTCAAAAGCAGCTGTCAAGACATCACGCGCTTCATTGACGTGTTTCCCGATGATTGGACGCATATCAGCAGAGACATCTTTCATCCCTTTGAGGATTTCAGTAAGCGACCCTTTTTTACCAAGGACAGAGACACGCAAGTCCTGCATCTCTTTTTCATTTTCAGCAGTAATCTGCTTCAAGCTAGCCAGCGTTTCTTCGCGAAGCGCTTTTAATTGTTCTTCAATAGTTGACATAATTCCTCCATCAGTCCCTCGTAGATAAAAAGAAAACCACATGCCAAAAACTCCACTCGGAGCGTTGACACGCGGTACCATCCGTTTTCATCTGACAAGTCAGACCTTCATTTCTAAATCCATGCGCAAGTGAATTCACCCAGCTTTCATATAGAGAGCTTGCAGTCACGGCTCTCCTCCCTGATATACTTTCCTTGAGTTACTAGTCTTGCGGATTCCTATTCAATTACTACTTAGTTTATCAGATTTTTACCATTCTTGCAAGACCTATCTCACTTCTGCTTGCCTTTAAATCGCCATTGGAAGCGAAGCTTGTCATAGAAAGGAAATTCGATAAATAAGACTCCCAAGCCCACACAGAAACTGGCAAGAACATCTGATGGGTAGTGAACTCCCAGATAGACCCGAGATAGCAGCACACTGACTAGGTAGAAGCCAAGGACGATTTGCGCAATTTTTCTCCAAACCGGATCTTTAATTCGTTGACTGAGAATGACAATCAAGGTCCCTACCATCAGCGTCACTGCCAGAGAATGGCCACTTGGAAAAGAAAATCCCTTCTCCTCTACCAAGTGTAAAATAGCTGGCCGTGGGCGCTGGTAGATATTTTTAAAGGTCACGATTAAAAGACCGGCTAAGGCTAGATTACCCGCCATGAAGTAGCTTTCTATCTTCCACTGCTTACGATAAAAGATAAAGGCTGCGATGGCAACCCAGGTGATAATCACTGGGATATCAATCAAATGCGTAAGCGCACGGAATAGAACTGTCAAATAATCTGGCAAGTCCCCACGAATAGCAGTCTGAATCGGTTGATCAAAACCGACCAGCGTTTCAGGATAGAACTTAACCATATAGCCAAGAAGGACGAAAAGTAAAAGGGCAAAACTGCCCTTCATTAAAAATGTTTGCTTATCTTTCATAATGTTTTAAGGTTGGTTTCAAGAGGACGTATAACAACCAGAATGAAACGGCAAAGATTACACCCTCAATCAAGTTAAAAGGTAATACCATAGTCATTAGGTAGTTGGAAAGTCCCAAAATTTTTCCAATATCAAAGTTGGCAAACTTCGCGTACAAAGGAACAGCATAGACATAGTTGAGCACCAACATAGCCGCAGTCAATCCGACAGTTCCCGCTAGAGATGCTAGTAGGAAACGAAGGGTGCTACGTTCCTTTTTCCAAATCAAACCAAAAGCGATAACAAAAACTCCCAAGGCTACGATATTCATTGGCAAGCCAATGTAAGTATTCACTCCCTGGCTATTGAGAAGCAACTTCAAGAGTGATCGCAACAAGAGAATCCCGAGAGCAGCAGGCAAGTCCATGACCACCAAGCCCACAAGGACTGGCAAGATACTAAACTCGATCTTGAGGAAGGTCGCCGCTGGCAAGAGCGGAAAGTCAAAGTACATCAGCACAAATGAAATGGCTGATAAAATCGCAATGGTCGAAATTCGACGTGTGTTTGTCATAACAGGTTCCTCCAATTTTCTATAAAATCAGAAGAAGTTGGAAAGGATCCCTCTATCTATTCTCACTTTTTATATCCCAAAAGTTCCCTCTCACTCTTTTGAGCAAGCGGTTGCAATTCATCTATAAACTCATCAGAACAGACAAAGCCATTCTTTCGTCTTCTCCCATCCAGACTATACTGTCGGTTGTGGAATCGCACCACATCAGCTTGCGCTCGCGGACTTCTTTAACTAAGATATTTTGGATTAATCTAGGCGTCGCAGTCGAAGATAATACTTGAGTATATCGAGACAAGACAACGAAGAGTAAGCCAAAATAGCTAGTTAAAGTCACCGCCGGTCGGGAATTACACCCAGCCCTGAAGACCCCTTTATCATAACAAAAAACGCTTGCAAGTGCAAGCATTTTGATTATTTCAATTTATCTGCTTCATAGGTGTGAACAAGCTCAAGACCTGCAAAATTTTGCTGACGGAGTGCTTCGTAGACGATCATGCAGACGGTATTGGAAACATTGAGACTGCGGACATGTTCATCGTTCATAGGAATACGGAGGGCTTTCTCAGGATGTTCTCGCATAAAGTCCTCAGGCAAGCCCTTGTCTTCACGTCCAAAGAGAAAATAATGGTCTTCACTACTTGCCAAATTCGCCTCAGAATAAACCTTTTCCGCAAATTTCGAAATCAGATAGAGTTTACCCTTCATCTGAGACATGAAATCTTCCAAACTGTCATAAAAATAAATCTCAAGCTTATCCCAGTAGTCCAAACCAGCCCGCTTCATCTTCCGATCATCAATCGGAAATCCCATCGGTTTGATGATGTGGAGGGGAGAATTGGTCGCAGCGCAAGTACGCGCAATGTTACCTGTATTTTGTGGAATCTGAGGTTCAAATAATACAATGTGATTTGTCATGACTGGCTTCCTTTTATCATTGCAAAAAAATAGCCACACTGCCCGGAGTCAAGCTCAGCAAACAGCGTGGTTAAGGCATCGTTAACTTACCTCACAACAGGTTTGAAGTAAATCAGCGAAACTACTTCCTTAGTATAACACTTTCAGAATCATTGTCAATAGAAACGACTTGATTTTTTTACTTTTTTTAATGATATTTTCATGTTTGGTCATCCCCTTTCTGAAAAGGTATAGTAAAAGAGCCAAATCACTTCAAATCGGAAACATCGTCATAGAAGTTAAACAAATGTATCTTCAAAACTTGAAAAGGTCTTTCTTCCCTTAAAAATCGCCTTAGTAAGTGCATTTTTTGCTAAAAAAGGGTATGATAGTTACATCATGAAAAAGTAGGTTTTTTATATGAAAATTGTCCTTGTTGGTGGAGGGAAAGTTGGTTTCGCCCTCTGTCGTTCACTGGTTGCAGAAAACCATGACGTTGTCCTCATCGAACAAGATGAGGCTGTCCTCAATCACATTGTCAGTCGCTATGATATCATAGGTCTCCTTGGAAATGGTGCTGACTTTGCCATCTTGGAGCAAGCCAGTGTTCAAGAGTGCGATATCTTTATTGCTCTAACCGAACACGATGAAGTGAATATGATTTCAGCGGTACTTGCTAAAAAAATGGGGGCTAAAGAAACCATCGTTCGGGTACGAAATCCTGAATACTCTAATGCCTATTTTAAAGAGAAAAATATTCTTGGATTTTCACTTATTGTTAATCCAGAACTCCTAGCAGCGCGTGCTATCTCAAATATCATTGATTTCCCTAACGCCCTCTCTGTCGAACGATTTGCTGGAGGTCGGGTCAGTCTCATGGAGTTTGTTGTCAAGGATTCTAGCGGTCTTTGTCAAATGCCAATCTCAGACTTCCGTAAAAAATTTGGGAATATTATTGTCTGTGCTATGGAGAGAGATCATCAACTGATGATCCCAAGTGGTGATGTTATTATCCAAGACAAGGATAGGATTTTTGTTACGGGAAATCGTGTAGATATGATGCTTTTCCATAACTATTTTAAATCTCGCGCAGTTAAAAGCTTACTTATCGTTGGAGCTGGAAAGATTGCTTATTATCTACTCGGCATTTTAAAAGACAGTCGCATTGATACCAAGGTCATCGAGATCAATCCTGAAAGAGCTCGTTTTTTCAGCGAAAAGTTCCCCAATCTCTATATTGTCCAAGGAGATGGAACTGCAAAAGACATTTTGCTGGAAGAAAGTGCTCCCCACTATGATGCAGTCGCAACCTTGACTGGAGTTGATGAGGAAAATATCATCACTTCTATGTTTCTTGACCGTGTTGGTGTCCGTAAGAATATCACCAAGGTCAACCGAACAAGCCTTCTAGAGATTATCCACGCACCTGATTTTTCAAGTATCATCACACCAAAAAGCATCGCAGTGGATACCATTATGCACTTTATCCGCGGTCGAGTAAACGCTCAGTACTCAGACCTTCAAGCCATGCACCATCTAGCAAACGGTCAAATTGAAACTCTCCAATTCCAAATCAAGGAAGCTAATAAAATGACTGCCAAACCTCTATCACAGTTGAAATTGAAAAAAGGGGTTCTCATCGCAGCCATTATCCGAAAAGGAAAAACAATCTTCCCTACTGGAGAGGATATGCTTGAGGTGGGAGACAAGTTGCTCGTGACGACCTTATTGCCGAACATCACCAAAATTTATGATTTGATTGAGAGGTAAAAAATGAATAAAAGTATGATTCGTTACCTCCTCTCAAAACTTCTCTTGATTGAAGCTGTTCTTCTCCTAGTCCCTGTTAGTGTAGCAATCTATTACCAAGAATCCAGTCAAGTATTTATCGCTCTCTTTTCTACGATTGGAATTTTAGTCCTTCTTGGTGGTCTAGGTGTTTTACGGAAACCGAAAAATCAACGGATTTATGCCAAGGAAGGAGTCTTAATTGTTGCCCTCTGTTGGATTCTATGGTCTTTCTTTGGTGGCCTCCCCTTTGTCTTTTCAGGACAAATCCCCAGCATCATCGATGCCTTCTTTGAAATAAGTTCTGGATTTACGACGACTGGTGCTACTATCCTAACAGATGTTTCCGTCCTCACTCGTTCCCTCCTCTTCTGGCGAAGTTTCACCCACTTGATCGGAGGGATGGGGGTACTCGTCTTTGCGCTTGCCATTATGGACAATGCCAAGAATAGCCACTTGGAGGTGATGAAGGCTGAGGTCCCTGGACCCGTCTTTGGCAAGGTCGTATCCAAGCTAAAAAACACTGCCCAGATTCTCTATCTGCTTTATCTAGCTCTCTTCTCCCTTTTTGTGGTTATCTACTACTTAGCAGGCATGCCTCTCTATGATAGTTTTGTCATCGCTATGGGAACAGCAGGAACTGGGGGCTTTACCGTCTATAACGACGGAATTGCCCACTATGGTAGCTCACTCATCACCTATCTAGTTAGTATCGGAGTGTTGGTTTTTGGGGTTAACTTCAATCTCTACTACTACCTCATGCTCCGTCGGGTTAAGGCTTTCTTTGGAGATGAAGAACTACGAGCATATATCATCATTGTTCTAGTTTCTACTGGCTTGATTACGCTTAATACGCTCCACCTCTATCAAGGTGTCTCTAAAAGTGTTGAAATGGCCTTCTTCCAGGTTTCCAATATCATCACGACAACAGGTTTTGGTTACGGAGATATTACCAACTGGCCCCTCTTCTCCCAATTTATTCTCCTCTTCCTCATGGGAATCGGTGGATCAGCAGGCTCAACTGCAGGTGGTCTTAAGGTGATCAGAGGACTTATCCTCTCTAAAATCGCAAAAAATCAGATTTTGTCCATCTTATCCCCTCACCGTGTCTTGACTCTCCACGTCAATAAAACTGTGATTGATAAGGATACCCAACACAAGATTCTTAAATATTTTGCTATCTATATGATGATCATTCTCTCTCTCATCTTTATCGTCAGTCTTGATAGCAATGATTTTCTAGTCGTGACCAGTGCGGTCTTCAGCTGTTTTAACAATATCGGACCTATTCTAGGTACAACCTCGAGTTTTTCCATCTTTAGCCCCATCTCTAAAATCCTCCTCTCCTTTGCAATGATTGCGGGTCGCTTAGAGATATACCCAATTTTGCTACTCTTTATGAAACGTACCTGGTCTAAACGTTAATTACAATACAATCCCCCTTTTACAAGCAAGTAAAAGGGGATTTTTTCTATTAAAAATGAGAAGACCTTTTGGTCCTCTCCGAATCTAATTATTTTTTAAGAGCTTCCTTGTAACGAGCAAGTTCTGCTTGATTGGCCCAAACATAGTGACCTGGACGAATTTCTACCATAGATGGCTTGTCAGTCTCATAGTCATGTTGATCAGGATCGTAAACTTTCAAGACTTTCTTGCGTTCCAAGATTGGATCTGGAATCGGTACCGCAGATAGAAGCGCCTGAGTATATGGGTGGACAGGATTGTTAAACAACTCCTCTGTCTCCGCCACTTCGACGATAACTCCCTTATAGATAACTGCGATACGATCTGAGATAAAGCGAACAACTGACAAGTCATGCGCGATAAAGAGATAAGTCAAGCCCAACTCTTTTTGGAACTTCTTGAGCAAGTTCAAGACTTGCGCACGCACTGATACGTCCAAGGCTGAAATTGGCTCATCCGCAATAACGAAATCAGGTTCCATCACAAGGGCACGGGCAATCCCGATACGCTGGCGTTGCCCACCAGAAAACTCGTGTGGATAACGGGTCAAGTGTTCTTTCAAAAGTCCAACTTCATGAATCATCTTTTGAACTTTTTCTTTTCGATCTTCTTCATCTTTAAACAAGTGATAGTTGTAAAGACCTTCAGAGATGATATAGTCAACCGTCGCACGTTCATTCAAGCTGGCTGCAGGGTCCTGGAAAATCATCTGGATACGACGAATCAAGTCTGATGATTCTTTATGAGATTTTTTCCCATTAATCTTATGACCATCAAAGATGATCTCACCTTTACTGGTGTTATTTAAACCGATGATGGCACGACCAATGGTTGTTTTCCCACTACCAGACTCACCTACAAGAGAGAAGGTTTCTCCCTTGTTGATAAAGAAGTTGGCGTTTTTAACCGCAACAAACTTCTTACTTCCTTCACCGAAGGAAATTTCTAAATCTTTAATTTCTACTAATTTTTCAGACATTTCCTTCCTCCTAGTCTTCTAGATGAGCAAAGCCCATTTTATCACGAATCTTGTCATGCAAATCTGCAATGACCCCAGGTTTTTCAACTTTAGGAGCATTCTCATGAAGCAACCAAGTCTTAGCCCAGTGGGTATCCGTGACTGAAAACTGAGGTGCTTTCTGTTCAAAGTCAATTTGCATAGCATAATCTGAACGAAGGGCAAAGGCATCACCTTTCAACTCAGTATAAAGAGACGGTGGTGTTCCTGGGATAGAGTACAATTCCCCTTTATCATCAGCAAGCTGTGGCAAGCTAGACAAGAGACTCCAAGTATATGGATGACGTGGATCATAGAAGACTTCCTCAACAGTACCGTATTCTACAATTTCACCAGCATACATAACCGCTACCTTATCGGCAATACTTGCTACCACACCAAGGTCATGGGTGATAAAGATAATGGTAAAGTGGTACTCATTTTGCAAGGTTTTAAGCAAATCAATGATTTGCGCTTGAATGGTAACGTCAAGGGCCGTTGTTGGCTCGTCACAGATCAAGATATCTGGACGACAGGCAAGGGCAATTGCAATAACGATACGTTGGCGCATCCCTCCAGAATATTGGAAAGGATACTCTTCAAAACGTTTTTCAGCATCTGGGATTCCGACCTTGTTCATATAGTCGATTGCCATCTCTTTGGCTTCCTTAGCTGTTTTCCCTTGGTGTTTAATGATCACTTCAGTGATTTGGCTACCGATTGTATTGATTGGGTCCAAACTTGTCATAGGGTCTTGGAAGATGGTCGCAATTTTAGCTCCACGAATCTTCTCCCATTCCTTGTTAGAAGTAAGAGCAGTCAAGTCTTGTCCACGATAGTCGATGCTTCCTTGGGCAATACGTCCATTGTCTTCTAACATCCCTGTAAAGGTTTTTGTTAAAACAGATTTACCAGAACCAGACTCACCTACCAAGGCAAGAACTTCTCCTTCAATCAAGTCTAGAGAAACTCCTCGGATAGCCGTCAGAACTTTGTCACGAACGTCAAATTCCACGACAATATCACGAGCAGTCAAAATTACATCTTTTCCTTTTATCATGCCTACTCCTATCTATGTGTACGTGGATCACTAGCATCCGCTAGGTTTTGACCAACAACGAAAAGAGATAGGGATACCAAGATCAAGGTTGTCAATGGAATCCAGAACAAGTAAGCGTTGGTCGTAACGTTTTGTGAGTAATCTGAGATCAAACGTCCCAAACTTGGCACTGTTACAGGCAATCCCAATCCAAAGAAGGAAAGGAAGGCTTCATAAGAGATGAAGCTTGGCAACATCAAGGTCATTGTAGAAACAATAACAGATACCAATTGCGGCATGATGTTTTTAACAATGATTTTAAAGGTTGGTGTTCCAAGTGTTTGAGAAGCAAGGTTGTATTCCAAGTCACGGTAACGCATGATTTGGATACGAATCATATAAGCAATCCCAATCCAAGTTGTCACACTCATGGCAAAAATCAGATTCCAGAAACCAGCACCGATTGAGTAAGTCAAGACAATGACAATCAAGAGAGATGGAATGTTTGAAATAATGTTATAAACTTCCATCATGACGCGGTCAACGGATTTTGAAATCCCCCAAATTCCACCAACAATAACCCCGATCACAAGGTTGATAAAAGTGGCAATTACAGAGATAAGAATTGAATTACGCGCACCAAACCAAACCCCATCAAACAAGGATTTACCATTGCTATCTGTACCAAACCAATGTTCAGCATTGGGTTTGATAAAACGAGCAGAGAAGTCATTAACCTTACTTACATCGTTGAAGTCAAAATCTGAGAACATTGGGTAAATAAAGCTCATCAAGATAATGGCAACCAAAATTCCTAACATAAAGACGGTTGATTTTTTCTTTAGAAATTGTCTAAATACAGAACCCCAGTATGAATAGGCAGGAGCATCAATTGTTTCAGAGGCAAAATCGTCACGTTTTACGAACTGAAATTTTTCTTTATCGATTGTTGACATTATTTGCCTCCTTTCTCTGTCAATTTAATACGTGGGTCAAGCATGGTCATCCAGATATCTCCTACAAAGAGTGAGAAGATAGAAATACATGTAAAGATAAAGACGAGACCAACTACCATTGAGTTGTTTGATGCCTTAACAGAGTCAATCAACATTTTACCCATACCTGGGAAAGCAAAGACCGTTTCTGTCAATGTTGCACCACCAATAACTCCGATTACGGCACCAGGAATACCTGAAACCAAAGGAACCATGGCATTTTTGAAGATGTGTTTATTTGAAATTTCTTTTTCAGACAAACCTTTGGCACGAGCAAAACGAACAAAGTCCTGGGATTGCAAGTCGATCATGTAACGACGAATCCAGATAGCTGTACTTGGCGCACCCAACAAACCTAGAATAACTGCTGGCAAGACATAAGAACGCCAATCTCCTGCACCCAAGATAGGGAATGAGTCAGGCAGACCAATTGATGAGCCAATCAAGCGGACGATATAAACCAAGGCAATCGTTGGAAGGGCAAGCAAGAAGGTAAGGGCACCTGTCGAGAAGCTATCAATCCAAGTATTCTTGTGGCGAGCCATGGCAGATCCAAGTGGAATCGCAATCGCATACGAAATAATCAAACCGATCAAACCAGCAACCGCTGAGCTTGCAATCATTGATGGGTATTGGTAATTGCTTTCTGTAGCTGTATATGGATCGTCTTTACCATAGTTGGCTACCTCACGCGCGTCTGCTTGACTTGGAGATTTGTAGGTACGAGAGTAAATATCTACAGATGAAGTCTTTTTACCCATAGGGAATTGAACTTCTGATGTCTTAGTTTGTCCCTGACCTTGTGTGATAACTTGAAGCACTGGCGTGTTTGCATAAGTTGGGTAAGAATCTCCCAAGTTAATGTTCACAAAGTTTTGGTGTACAAATGGGAATTGATTGTTGAAATACAAAAGGTATTTGTGTTTTGTACCTGAACCAACCAATGACCAACCGATAGCAGGGTCATTTTCAAAACGAAGATAACGTTGCAAGTTTGGATTTTCAGGGTCTTGAATCTTGTTTGGATGATCAATGTCAATCAAGTTCGAATAGAATTTGAAAACACGTTCGAAAATCGGAATTTCACGCGTAGCATAGAATTGACCACTTTCTGAGAACACACCGAGTGTCCAACCATTTCCTAGTTGGTTGATGTATTTTTCATAGATTGCCTTATTGGTATCATTGGCATCCACTGTTACAGATGGGTCCATTGTGCTCGCTCTTTCTTGCAACTCTTTGGTATCGTAGTACTCGATATAGCCCATCCGTTCATAAACGGTATTTTCATAATTATCCCGCTTGTCCGGCGTCGTTGCAATCTTGTTATAGTTGGTATCCTGCTTGAAAATCAGTTTTCGAGGAACCATCGTATAGATAATTGTGTAGGTCAATGTTGTCACCAAGAAAATAGACAACAATGAACGCAATACACGCATAAAAATATATTTCTTCATATCGTTTCCTTTTAAAATCCCAAAAGAACCTTCTCCTCATGGAGAGAAAGTTCTCTTGAGAGTTATTTATTTAACGTGATTAGCCAATTCTTTTTGAACTTTTTCGTTTGATTCTTTTTTCTCTTTGAGCCATTTTTCACGAGCTTGTTCATAATCAGCTTTTGTTACAACCTTATCTTGTAACTGAATATACTTGAAGTATACGTCTGAGCCCTTATCTCCAGATTGACTGTAAGATGCTGTGAATGGTACAACACGAGAAATGATTGGGGCAGCACCGCTACTAGACATAGCAGGAATAAAGAGAGAACTATCTGTCAACCAAGCTTGAGCAGCCGCGTATTTTTCATAACGAACATTCAAGTCGTTGGTTTCCTTAGCAGCTTCATCAACTAACTTATCGTATTCTTTCAAACCAACTTGAGCTGCTGCAGCGTTATCTGCACCTTCATAACCCATGTATGTTTTTGTTTGTTCAGCATTCGTTGTTTTCAAGATATCAAGGTAAGTTGATGGATCTTCATAGTCTGGGTTCCATCCAACAGCACCTGAGAGATCCCAATCTTCTGCCGCAGCGCTTGCTGCATAGTATGTAATATTCTGTAGTTCATCTGTAGTGATTTGTTGGATATCGATGACTACGTTTTCTTCTCCAAGTACTGTCTCAACGGATTGTTTGAAGGATTGAATACGTGCGATATAGTTTTTAGATGTTTGGTCTACTGGGATATCCAAGTGGATAGGGAATTTCACACCTTCTGCTTCCAATGCTGTTTTAGCTTTCGCAAATTCTGCTTTGGCTTTATCGGCGTTGAAAAGTCCATCTTGACCATCCGCAAAGTTTACGTTCTTCCACTCATCACCGTAAGCAGCCATCTTTTCAGTTACCAAGTCACCGAAAGTTTTTTCGCCTGCAGAGACAAAGTCTGGTTTCACAAAGAGGTTACGAACTGCAAGAGGAGCACCTTCCTTACCATTAATTTGTGCTGAGTAAGAAGTACGGTCAAAGGCAAAGTTCAAAGCCTGACGGAAGTCCTTGTTAAGAAGGGCTTTCTTAGTAGAAGTCTTCTCTTCATCAGTTGTCTTAGAAGTGTATTTGTAACCTTGACGGTCAATATTTACACCCAAACCACCAATACCTGGACCTGATGGAGTGTAGTAGATATTGTCTTTGTATGTTTCTTCTACCTTAGAGTAGTTTGAACTTGTTGGGAAGAGACGGGCATAGCTATAAGCCCCACTTGTAAAGTTACGTTCAATTGATTCTTGATCAGAACCATCATAGTAAGCAAGTGTTACTTTATCAAGATGAACATTGTCTTTGTCCCAATAGTTTTCATTCTTCACAAATTCGATAGATGACTTAGCAGTCAAACCTCTCAGCAAGAATGGTCCATTGTAAAGCAATGATGTAGGGTCAGTTGCTTTACCAAAGTCAGCCCCTTTTGATTTTTCAAATTCTTCGTTCAATGGCCAGAAGATTGCGTAGGCCAACTTAGAGTTCCAGTATGGCTCTGGTTTATTCAAAGTGTATTCAAGGGTATAATCATCAACTGCCTTCACACCGACTGAAGAAAAATCTTTATTGTTTCCAGCTATATAGTCAGCTAGACCTTTAACTGAATCTTCTGCTAGATACTTAGCTGCTGATTTTTTATCTGCTGCGTGTTTCAAACCATTTACAAAGTCTTTGGCAGTTACTTCAGCGTACTCTTCTCCATCAGATGTCATCCATTTGACACCTTTACGAATCTTGTAGGTATAAGTCAAACCATCTTTTGAAACGGACCAGTCTTCTGCAACTGCAGGAGTCAAATTTCCATATTTATCATTCGTGAAGAGACCATCGATACCATTTGAAGTGGCAACCTTAGTACTTTGTTTCCCTGAAATGAGGTAATCCAATGTTTCTGGATCAGCTGTATAAACATAGCCATAATTTTTTGGCGCTGTTGAATCAGATGATTTTGAAGAACCGCAAGCAGCTAGTACTCCTGCTGCTAATAAAGCAACACCTGCTGCAACAAATACTCTACTTTTTTTCATGTTTTTAACTCCTCTTGAAAAATTTAGGCTTATTGGAAATTATAACATATATTTTTTAAAAAGTAAACGAATTTTCAGAATATTTAGGCGCATTTCCTCAAAAAACTTCTATTTGTCAAAATTTCTGCATTCTTTGTTTGTATCTGCAAGAAATTCTTTCTAGTCCGACCCTCTTTAGAATGGGATTTTTACAAGCTTTTTCTCACTTCCTCAATCATCATCTGTTTTCTTAAATTGGATTTTAGAATAAGAAACTATTGACGGGAAATGATTTTCAAGGTATAATAATAAACGTTGAGGCGGTATAGCCAAGTGGTAAGGCACGGCTCTGCAAAAGCTTGATCGTCGGTTCAAATCCGTCTACCGCCTTTCAATACCTGAATGAACAGGAATTAACCAAATGAAAAGCCCGTAAAATTGGGCTTTTTTATTATTCCAAATAGATGGGGATAACTATATCTACTATATAGATTTACAAAAAGCAGTGACTCAAGTCACTGCTTTATTCTGTTTCTTCTTCAGGTTCTAGTTCTGTGATTTGAACTTTTACCTTGGTAACACGTCCATTTTTCACCTTATCGTTGGTCAGGACGATTTGCTTGTTTTGACTGACCAGTTGGTAACTAATTTTCTCAGTTGTTGGAATCGTACCAACACCCGTCAAATAATAACCGGCGATGGTATCCACATCATCGCTTTCTAGTTCGACACCAAAGTAGTTATTGAAGTCGTTAAGATTCATGGTTCCTTGTGCAATATAGGTGTCCTCACCGATTTGATGGACTTCGATTTCTGCTCGGTCTGTCTCGTCGTCGATTTCTCCGACAATCTCCTCCAGCAGGTCTTCCAGTGTGACCAGTCCAGCCATACCACCATATTCATCGAGCAAAATGGCCATTTGTCTTTGGGTATTTCGCAATTCTTTTAGCAAGTCATCCACAAAAATAGTTTCAGGAACAAAGAGTGGATCTTGTAAGATCTTCTTCCAGACAATATTTTCAAAGCCATCTGCATAAGCAGCGTTTAGCAAACGCTTGGTATGAATCAAACCAATCACATTGTCCTTATCCCCATCATAAACAGGGATACGTGAGAAATTTTGTTTTAAAATACTTTGGATAATGGTTTGACTATCATCCTGAATATCCACCATAAAGGCATCCGTCCGAGGAACCATGACTTCTCTCGCCATCAGCTCATCTAGAGAGAAAATCCCTTGTAACATCTCGATTTCGTCTGCATCCAAAGTTTCCTCACTTTTGGTCAACATGTACTCAATTTCATCTCGAGTCATTTTTTCATCCGCATCATCAAAGGTCATTGGCGTTAAACGACTCAAGAGATTGGTTGAAGCAGATAACAACCAGACAAAGGGACTGACAATCTTCCCAAGCCCAATGATAATCGGAACAGAGCGAATGGCTAAGGCATCTTTTAGATTAAGGGCAATCCGTTTAGGATAGAGTTCGCCAAAAACAATAGAGATGTAGGTCAAGAATGCCAAAGAGAGGAAACTTGCAATGGCATAAGTTGTTTCTCCATTCCCCATCCAAGAGGCAATTACTTGTCCAAGTGTATCTGCCAATTTTGCCCCTGACAAGATCGTGATCAAGGTGATACCGACTTGAATGGTTGATAAAAAGTGGTTAGGATTTTCAAGTACCTTTAACAAACGAATGTAACGTTTGTCTCCCTCTTCTGCCTTTTGCTCCACTCGGGAACGGTTTAGTGACACCATCGCCATTTCAGTGGCTGAGAAAAAAGCATTTAACAAGGTCAAGATAAATAACAATACAAACTGTAGCAACAAATTCTGACTGCTCGGGTCTTCCATAGTCCTTCTCCTAAAATAGTATCTTGTGTTTCATTATATCATAAAATCCATCAGGATTCACATTATTTTTCATTTAAACAACAGCTCCCCTGCCTATAGAAGACAAAGGAGCTATTTTTATTGTATCTATTGTTTCTAATCCGTTACTGTTACTTGCCCTGTTCGGTAATCAAGCTGGATTCCCTTTTGAACATTGGGGATTAGGACATTGAATTCCAATTCGCCATCTGAAGACTTGGCTTCGATTTGTGAAACGGATGGAACTAGGTCCTCATTTGTCGCATAGTGGAGCGTCACCCGATAACGGACCCTCTTGTTTTGGTCCAAGGCTTTTCTGACCAAACTCTCATAGTAGTTCTGACCTGTCGAATCCTCAGCCTGTGCTTGGTTTGCCCAAGCTGTCTGGACTGCAATGTTCTTGGGATTGCTGGTAGAGGCATCAAAACCATCCAAACCACCTATCAAGGCATAGCCCAGCAGGTGTCCTCTATCGACTGCATGTGTATAGGCTCCCTTTAGATTCTTGACCTGATGCCATCCTGGTGGCGTCCATGAGGTTGAGCCATTTCCAGTCTCTTCGCGATTTTTATACTGCCGAGTCGCTTTGGATAAGATGGCATTGGCAACAGTTGGGACTGTTTCTTTTCCAACTATTTTTGTTTTATTATCCGCATAGGGTTTGCTAGAAACTTTGGCATCTAGATTGGTTTTATTGCCATTTACGACAAAGGCACCTGCCCCATTCCACTCTAGATCACCTTTTATTTGGTTCTTGATTGACTCAGTTAAGACACTTTCTGCCAACTCCTGACTGGGAGCTTCTGAAGCTTGTTTTTTCTGACTAACCTTGGTTCTAGGGGTGTTTGGCGCTGACTGCATCTGCTTGATGTAGTAGCTTCCAGCAGCCAAGAGTAAGAATAGAAGTAACCCTATCAGAGCTTGTCTTGTTTTTTTGTCCATTTTTCTCCTTATTTCTTTAGAAAAAGACTGGTCTCCCAGTCTAATTTCCTGTAAATTTGCTAATCAATTCCTGCCACTTTGCTGGAGACAAAATCGCCCATGGATCCTGTCCCTTTCCTAGGATGCCATAACCAACCATCAAGCCGATTCCTAAAGCCAGAAAGCCTAGCAATAGTACGATAAAAATCAACAGTAAACGACGGAGTACATAGCGTAAGTTTTTATTCTTCTTCATCATTTGCCTCGATTCGCTGAATCTTCGCTCCTAGCTGAGCCAATTTCTCATGGAAACGGTAGTAACCTCTATCAAGGTGGACTAATTTACCAACAACTGTCTCCCCTTGCGCTACTAAACCTGTCAGAATCAAGGCCGCACTGGCGCGAAGGTCCGTTGATAAAACTTCTGCCCCCTGTAAAGCCTGTCCCCCAACAATACGAGCTGTGTCACGGATAATCTCTGAGTGCAAGCCCATACGGCGCATTTCCTCCAAGTGTTGGAAGCGATTCTCAAACACTGTTTCCACCATGGTGGATTCCCCTTTTGCGACTGTCATCAGAGCTGTAAATTGCGCCTGCATATCTGTTGGGAATCCTGGATGTGGTAAAGTTTTTACATGAACAGCCTTGAGATTTTCAAGTTGAGAACGAACACGGATGCCTTCTGATTCCTCTGTCACTTCAACGCCCATTTCAAGTAGTTTTGAAATCAAGGGGCGATTGTGTTCCCAGACTGCATCACGAACGAGGACATCTCCACCAGTCATAGCTGCCGCTACCATAAAGGTTCCGGCTTCGATACGATCCTGTACGACACTGTGAGTCGTACCATGGAGTTCCTCGACACCAGTTACTGTGATTGTTTCAGTACCAGCTCCCTTGACCTTGGCTCCCATTTCATTAAGGAGAATAGCGAGGTCAACAATTTCTGGCTCACGCGCAGCATTTTCAATGACCGTCACACCATCAGCTAGAGTCGCTGCCATCATCAGGTTTTGTGTTGCACCAACACTAGGAAAGTCCATGTAGATATGAGCGCCATGCAGGCGTTCTGCCTTAGCTTCGATGTAACCAGCTGTCTGGGTGATCTTTGCCCCCATAGCTTCCAAACCTTTGAGGTGGAGGTCGATTGGACGACTCCCGATGGTACATCCCCCTGGCATAGAAACTTTGGCATGGCCTACACGAGCAAGGATTGGCCCCAAGACAACGATGGATGCACGCATCTTGCTGACATACTTGTAAGGAGCCTCCCCTGTAATGTCACCAGTCGCATCAACCTCGACAACATGTGCTTCCTCATCAAAGTCCACCTTGGCATTCAGACCACGAACTACTTGATTCATGGTGAAAACATCTGACAAGATTGGGACGTTCTGCAAGACTGTCTTACCCTTGCTTGCTAGAATAGTCGCCGCCAACAAAGGCAAGACTGCATTCTTTGCTCCCTCGATCGTCACACTCCCGACCAGACGATTATCTCCGCCTTGAACCACAATTTTTTCCATAGTTGTTTCCTTTACTTTTGATTTTATAATAGTCCTCTAAGTGCTTCTTGCCACAGTTGGTACAAACTGATAAAGAATGAACTCAAGATGTAGCCCATCACAATACTAAAGAAGCCTACCAACAAACGAACCTTTTTTGTGTTAGTAGCGGTCACTTTTAAAACCTTTTCCCATCTCACAAGATCCTTCAAAAGGTAAAAACTCAAATAAATAAAGAGTATATGACTACTTAGAGTGAATAATAATTGAACCATTTGACTATTATACCATCTTATCCGCTTGCGCGCTAGTTTTCGATTTTTCTACGAATTAGGGATTGTTTTTAAGGTAATCAATTGCATCCTGTAAGGTCTTAACCGGAACGATTTTCATCTCTGTTTTGATCGTTTTAGCAGCTTCTAGGGCTGTTTCATAGTTGCTTTTCGCATTGGGATCTGCTTTTTTTGCTTCCTCAGTGACTGGATTGTCAGGGGCAAAAAAGATGTTGGCTCCCTGACGAGAGGCTGCAACTACTTTTTTATCAATTCCACCGATGTCGCCAACATTTCCATCGCGATCAATGGTTCCCGTTCCCGCAACGATGCGGCCATTACGAAGTCCTGGATCTGCTATCTGGGTGTAAATAGCTAGACTAAACATAAGACCAGCACTTGGCCCGCCGATACCAGCTGTTGAAAAGCGAATGGGAACGTCACTGGTCACTTCTGTACGGTCAATCAAGCCAATCCCAATCCCGTTTTTTCCGTTTTCGAGAGTGATAATTTTACCTTCTGCAGACTTGACTTTTCCGTCTTCTTCATAGGTTACCTTGACCGTGTCCCCTAATTGTTGAGAGTTGACATAGTCGACCAAGTCTTTTGAACTATCAAATGTTTTGTCATTAACAGCCGTCACGGTATCTGCTATGTTCAGAATGCCCTTAAAAGTTGAATTGTCTGTCACGGTTAAAACGTAAACTCCCAGATACTTGAGTTCGATATCCTTTCCAGCCGTCTTTAATCCTTGATACTTGGCCATGTTTTGAGAAGTTTGCATGTAGAACTGATTGATTCGCATAAACTCTGCATCCGTAGAGCCACCCGTAGTCTCCTTGGCACTTCTAATATCCGTGAAAGGTGTTAACCAAGCATAGACAAGATGCGATAGGGTTGCGTGTCGAATACCGACTGTCACAAACTGGTAAGCTCCTGCTTCTGTGTCTTCTGTTTCATTGACTTTCAAAACGCGACGAATATCTTCCGCTCCACCTGGAACTTCTATGTAGTAAGGTAAAGGTACTACAAAGGCTAAAAAAGTCAATACTAGTGCTAGGATGACATATAAGGGCCATCTAGTTTTTTTCTTCATGTTCTAATTCCTCCACAACACTGTTTGGGACATATTGCTGAATCTCCTGACCAAACTTCAGAAGTTCTCTCACGGCCGAAGAGCTGATATAAAGATGCTCTGGGCGGCTATATAGGTAAATGGTTTCGATTTCTGGAGCCAGTTGATGATTGTAGTAGTCAAAGCTAGACTCGTATTGCAAGTCGGTGGTATTTCGCAAGCCACGGACAAGGATCTTAGCACCCAGTCTTCTTGCAACATCAACGACTAGTTGATCATGAGAAGCCAGCACCTCTACATTATCTAAATGCGCCACCGCTTTTTCGACTGCCCGTTTGCGGTTTTCAACAGGGAGAAAGCCTTGTTTGTGGGGATTGTAGAACACCCCGACATAGAGCTTATCAAAGAGTTTGCTGGCACGTTCAATGATATCCAGATGTCCATTTGTCATAGGATCAAATGAACCTGTAAATAATCCAATTTTATCTGACATAGACCGTCACCTTACTAATCCCATATATTTTTTCCTTCCAGATACCTAAGCAGGCGATTTCTTCTGGTAGTTCTACAGACTTATCGGTTTCACAGACAACCATGATCTCTTCGGAGAAAAGGTTTCTTTCTGCCATTTTTTCGATATCTGCAACGATTTGTTCCTTGGCATAGGGAGGGTCTAAAAAGACCAGGTCAAAGGGACCTTTCACTTGCTCCAAGGCTCGGTCAGCCTCCATCTTTAAGAACTGAAATTTGGAAGCTTCCTTGGTCATTTGGATATTTTCAGCGATGACAGCTTGTGCCTTTCGATCCCGTTCCACTAAGACAGCATGGGACATCCCACGCGAGACTGCCTCAATGGATAAGCCACCACTGCCAGCATAGAGATCCAAAACACGACCACCCTCAAAATAGGGACCTATCATGTTAAAGATAGCTCCACGCACCTTATCTGATGTCGGCCTCGTCGTCTTGCCTTCTAGCGTCTTGAGGGGACGCCCTCCGTAGATTCCTGATACGATTTTCATACCGTTTATTATACCAAATTATAGGCAAAAAGAGAAAGAAAACCGAACCTTGCGGTTCGATTCTCTACAAAATATTTTCGTACGTATCGCGAACTTCTTGAGGCCAAACACTGGTCTGAACCTCTCCGATGTGTTTCTTACGAAGAAGGAACATGGCCATCCGAGACTGTCCGATCCCTCCACCGATTGTCAGTGGAAAAAGGCCGTTAAGCAGGGCTTTATGCCATTCCAGCTCAAGACGATCTTCGTCTCCTGTAAGAGCCACTTGGCGACGAAGGGTATCCTCATCTACCCGAATCCCCATTGATGAAAGTTCAAAGGCACAACCAAGAGATTCGTTCCAAACGAGAATATCGCCATTCAACCCCTTGTAGCCATTTTCAGACTCTGTTGTCCAGTCATCGTAGTCAGGTGCACGGCCATCATGAGGTTTTCCGTCAGGCAACTCGCCACCGATACCAATCAAGAAGACTGCACCAAACTCTTTACAGATTGCATTTTCACGCTCTTTTGGTGTCAAGTCTGGGTAACGTTCTACCAACTCTTCTGTATGGATAAAGGTGATTTGCTTTGGCAAGATGGATTCGATATCATAGCGGGCTTCTACGGCTAGCTCTGTCAGACGAATAGCCTTGTAAATCTTCTCAACGGTTTCTTTGAGATAGGCGATATTGCGTTGACCATTTGGGATAACCTTCTCCCAGTCCCACTGGTCCACATAAACTGAGTGGGTCGCATCAAGCGAATCTTCGTCTGGACGAAGGGCCTTCATGTGAACAAATAGACCCTCACCTTCACCGAAACCAAAACGAGCCAAGGTGTGGCGTTTCCATTTGGCAAGTGAGTGAACGACTTCATAGGTTTCATCTGGAATCTGCAAAACCTTGACAGATACTGGATTTTCGACACCTGACAGGTTGTCCTGCATCCCATCTCCGACCTTGCTCAAGATAGGACCTTGAACTTCAACAACTTCTAACTTATCTTTCAAATACTGGGTAAAGGTATTTTTAACAAAGGAAATTTCTTCTTGTTGATGAATAAAACTTTTCTTCATAAACAGCTCCTCAAAAATTAGTTAAAAGCATTATACACCTATTTCCAAGAAAAGAAAAGAGTAAATAAGAAAAAGTCAGTGCTCTTTTGAACACTGACTCTGACATTCATTAATCGTTTCGACCAAAGATTCGTAAGATGCTAAGGAAGAGGTTGATAAAGTCTAGGTAGATGCTAAGCGCCATTGAGATGACCCATCCTGTCGCTACTTGTCCTCGTGACTGTTCATAAACATAGCGAATCTTTTGGTTATCCCAAGCAATCAAACCTGAGAAGACCAAGACCATGGCAATACTAATCATGTAGTCAAAGAAGCTATTGGCTAAAAATAGATTCACAACCATGGCAATGATGAGACCAACAAGCGCCGCCATCAAAGCTCGGCCCATTCCACTCAAATCTTTCTTAGTGAAAATTCCGATTGCCGCCATGACAAAGAAGAGAAGGGCGCTGGATACAAAGGCTGATAAGACGGTCCCAGGTGTATAGAAGGCTACGACAAAGCTAAGGGTAAAACCATTTAAAACAGAATAAACTAAAAATACTGGGAGAGCTGCTGGGCTATTTTTTGCAGCCATGCTACTTGCAACAAAGACTAGAGCAAGTTCTGCAAAAGTTGCAATCATCAACCAGAGACGGCCATGCATTAAAAAGTAGACTAATTGGGACTGAAAGACTGTCAACATCAAAGCTGACACGAGAGCCGATAGACCAATCCCAAGTCCCACAAAAGCATAAACCTTAGCGTAAAATTGATTAAGACCTGAACGTTCTTGAATAATCGTTTGATTCATTCTGATTCTCCTTTTTCTATAAATATGTCTTGATTATAACAAAGATTTTATAAATTAGCTAAAATAAAACATCAAAATTCCTGCTGCAACTGCTACGTTGAGACTTTCTGCTCGGCCTTTCATGCCAATATGAACCAGCTGATCAGCACTCTCAGCCATGACAGAACTAATCCCCTGCCCTTCATTTCCCATGACTAAAACAAAGTTCTCTAGTGAAGAAAGCTCACGATAATCCTTTGACTCTCTCGATAAGGTCGTTGCCAGAATGGGCAAATTGCTCTTCTTTGCCTCTTCTACAAAGCTGACAAGAGGCATACGATAGATAGGCAAATGAAAATGACTTCCTTGCATGGAACGCAGGGTCTTGAGACTGTATATATCTGCTGACTTGTCTGAAACAATAACCCCTGTAAAACCTGCCGCATCCGCCGTCCGAATCATGGTGCCCACATTTCCAGGATCTTGAACATCCTCTAAAAATAGATACTTGCCCTGATGGAGATCAGGCAGTCCCACTTCTTCTTTTTGAATCACTGCAACAATGCCTTGAGGAGTTTGCGTATCTGCCAAATCTAGCAAAATCTCCTCTGAAACCCAAATAGTTTGAGGAAAAGCAGCCAACTGTTCCCTATAACTCTTCAGAGCAAAAATCTTCTCAATCGTCACTCCAGCTTGAACAGCTTCTTCAAACAAGTGCCAGCCCTCAATCAAATAAGCAGACTTTCGATATTTTTTTTGATGTAATTTCTTAGCATTTTTTACCACAGAATTGGCTTTTGAGGTTATAATAGTCATAGAAATATTATAACACAATCAAAGGGGTTTGGTATGCAAAAGGTTAGAATGATTGCCCAAGGCAGGGTGCAGGGTGTTGGTTTTCGTTGGGGTGTTGTTACTTTAGCTCTTGAAATCGGTGGCATCACTGGTCGTGTCTGGAATAACGACGATGGCACAGTGGAAATTCTTGCTCAGGCAGACTCCTCTGCCACTATGGCAAAATTTATCCAAGAAATCCGAAAAGGTCCGACACCTTTTTCAAAAGTTACCTATCTAGATGTACAAATGAGCAACTTTTCATCCTATTCGGACTTCAAAGTCGCAAATTAGGTCTCTAGAACTATTGTATATTTTACAAAAAAACAGTAGAATAGAAAGGTATAATTTTTAAAGAAGGAATGAAAACATTGAAATCTATTAAACGTTTTGCCCTCTCTGCTATGGGAGTGGCTATGCTACTCGTCTTGTCAGGTTGTGTCCAAGTAGACAAAGCCACAGGACAACCCACAGGATTGATTTGGAATACCATCGGAGCACCTATGGCTGAAGCCATCAAATACTTCGCTACTGATAAAGGTCTAGGCTTTGGTGTGGCTATCATTATCGTAACCATTATCGTGCGCTTGATTATCTTGCCACTTGGTATCTACCAATCATGGAAGGCAACACTTCACTCTGAAAAGATGAATGCCCTCAAACATGTCCTTGAGCCACATCAAACACGTCTCAAAGAGGCAACAACTCAAGAAGAAAAACTAGAAGCCCAACAAGCTCTCTTTGCAGCTCAGAAAGAACACGGCATCAGCATGTTCGGTGGAGTAGGATGTTTCCCTATCCTCATTCAAATGCCATTCTTCTCTGCTATCTACTTTGCAGCCCAATACACTGATGGTGTAGCTAGCTCTACTTTCTTGGGTATCAATCTTGGTTCCCCAAGTATGATCCTTGTCGCCTTCGCTGGTATCCTCTACTATCTCCAATCACTCCTCTCACTTCATGGAGTAGAAGACGAGATGCAAAGAGATCAACTAAAAAGAATGATTTACGTGAGTCCACTCATGATTGTCGTCTTCTCCCTCTTCGCACCAGCCAGTGTGACGCTTTACTGGGTTGTCGGTGGTTTCATGATGATTCTCCAACAGTTCATCGTTAACTATGTTGTTCGTCCAAAACTTCGCAAAAAAGTTCGTGAAGAATTTGCCAAAAATCCACCAAAAGCAAGTTCATTTTCAACTGGAGGAGGACGCAAAGATGTCACTCCAAACCAAGCAACTGCGATTATGACCAATAAGAAACATAAAAAACGCAATGCTGGTAAACAACATTCTAGAAAATAAGAAAAAGCTTAGCTGAAAGGCTAAGTCTTTTTGCATCACAAAAGCCCGATGTCTCCATCAGGCTTCTTTTTTATCCATGAACACGTTTCATGTAGTCTTGATAGCTCTCTGTATCCATGAGTTTTTTAGCATTCTTAACGCGGTCTGCTGTTGGTGGTTTGACCCCTTCGAGCGAATAAGGAATTCCTAGTTCACGCCACTTGAATTCTCCCATCGTGTGATAAGGTAGGATTTCAAACTTGTCAACGTTTTTGAGGGTTTTGACGAATTTACCGAGTTCGATCAAATCCTCATCTCTATCTGTCAATCCTGGAACCAGCACATGGCGAATCCAAACAGGCTTCCCGATATCTGATAGGTACTGGGCACAGGCCAAGATGTTTTTATTAGTTTGGCTGGTAACAATCCTGTGTTGTTCATCGTTGATTTCCTTGATATCCAGGAGAACCAAATCTGTCACAGCCATGAGTTTATTAAACTTTTCGAGATAACGTGGTTTATTACGGAACGGAAGGGCACAAGTATCCAAGGTACAGTGGATTCCTTTTTCCTTGGCCTTGGTAAAAAGGGCAATCAAGAAATCAATCTGTAAGAGGGCTTCTCCTCCACTGACAGTGATTCCTCCCTTGTCTCCCCAGAAACCACGGTAGCGAAGGGCTTCTGACAAAACATCGTCTACTGTCCGTCTTCGTGATTTATTGGTCTCCATAGCCCATGTATCGGGGTTATGGCAGTACTGGCAACGCATCTGACAGCCCTGCAAAAAGACAATAAACCGAATCCCAGGGCCATCTACCGCCCCAAAACTCTCTGTCGAATGCACCATTCCTGTCACTTGTCCATAGTCAATTGTTTCTTCAGACATATCGTCACCTTCCTTGAAACCGTTTTATAGTTTTATTATATCACGAGTAAGGTGAAAAACAAGGTTTTTTTGTCTATTTTTTAGAAAGCAATCTGTTTTTCACTTTCATTTTCAATTTCTTTTAATGATCCGATTCCAAATCAAAACCATACAAGGTTGCAAAATAGTCCTCAGGGCGCTCTGCACGGCGGATTTGGCGGGCTTTGCCTTCTTCGGTATAGAGGATTTCTGCCGAGCGTAGTTTGGCATTGTACTGATAACCCATGGAGAATCCATGGGCACCTGTATCATGAATTACCAGCAAATCACCGATTTCTGTATGAGGTAGTTCGCGATTAATGGCAAATTTATCATTGTTTTCACAGAGTGAACCGACCACATCTACCACCTCAACAGGGCCGTCTGGATGAGTAAGATTAGTGATATGGTGGTAGGCCCCATACATGGCTGGGCGCATGAGGTTGACTGCTGAGGCGTCCACACCCAGATAGGTACGATAGGTTTTTTTCTTATGAGTGACTCTTGTGACGAGAGCTCCATGAGGGGCTAACATAAAGCGACCCAATTCGGTGAAAATCTTAACCTGACCAAGACCTGCTGGCGTAAGGACTTCCTCATAAATCTTACGCACCCCTTCACCAATCACAGCAATGTCATTTGGCTCCTGATCTGGACGGTAATTGACTCCGATTCCGCCGGAAAGATTGATAAAGTCTAGTGAAATGCCCAACTTTTCCTTGATTTCAACAGCCAATTCAAAGAGCTGACGCGCCAACTCTGGGTAGTAGAGATGGGTGACGGTATTGGATGCTAGGAAAGAGTGAATCCCAAAAGTCTTGGCTCCTTTTTCCTTCAAAATCGCAAAGGCTTCAAAAAGCTGGTCCTTGGTCATGCCAAACTTGGCTTCTCCAGGATTGTCCATGATATCTGTTCCTAGCTCAAAAACGCCACCAGGATTGTAACGACAGGAGATGATTTCTGGAATGCCTGCTGCACGCTCTAAATGTTCAATATCTTCAAAGGCATCCAAGTTAATGGTTGCGCCCAATTCACGCGCATAAGCGTACTCTTGGTCTGGGGTGTTGTTTGAAGAGAACATGATCTCAGAACCGGGGAAATCCAGTTTGTGGCTCATCAAGAGCTCCACGTAACTAGAACAGTCCACACCACAACCTTCCTCTTGGAGGATTTTCAAGATGGCTGGAGTTGGAGTGGCCTTGACTGCAAAATATTCTTTAAAGCCCTTGTTCCAGGAAAAGGCCTGGTTGACTGCTCTTGCTTTTTCACGAATCCCCTTCTCATCATACAAGTGAAAGGGTGTTGGGAATTCGGAAACAATCGTTTCTAAATCTTCTCGACTGATAAATGGTGTTTTCATAAGCATCCTTCTATTCTGTTTGCAAAGAAAGGCTGGGACAATCGTTCCAACCTTTAGTTCTATCTCTTATTTGTCTTCGTCAAAGATATTTCCAATCTCAACATCGATGGATTGGTTCTTAACATCAATATTGGTTACTTTCAAGAGTGACTTGTAATCAAACTGCTTTTCACGTTCTTCTTGGGCATTGTCTGCAAAGACTGCGACACCAGCTAGTTCAGAGTCAAACTCACGCAAGAGACTAATCATCCCGTTGACCGTTCCGCCACCTTTCAAGAAGTCATCCACAATCAAGACACGACTTCCTGCCTTGAGACTGCGTTTTGAAAGGAACATTTTCTCAATACGGTCACCGCTGGAACCTGAAACATAGTTGACGCTGACCGTTGAACCTTCGGTAATTTTCAAGTCACGGCGCACAATGACAAATGGAACATTGAGGACATTGGCAACTGCATTTGCAAGTGGCACACCTTTTGTTGCTACTGTCATAACGGCATCGATTTTTTGGTCCATAAAGCTCTTGGCAATGATGCGCCCAATATTTTTCAAAATGGCAGGTGTACTGAGCAAATCAGACAGGTAGATGTAGCCACCTGGCAAGATACGGTCGCTTTCTGAAAGTTTGTCACGCAAGTCTGCGATCATTTCTTTAGCTTCATGACTCGAGATTGATGGTGTAAAGATAACACCACCACCTGCTCCAGTCACAGTCTGAATATGGCCGATTTCAATTTCCTCAAAGGCACGCTTGATAATCACGATGTCCTCTGAAATCGATGATTTAGCAGATTCGTACTTTTCTGCAAAGGTATTGAGACTTGTTAGTTTGTATGGATTATTAATCAAATAGTTGGAAATGACAACCATCCGATCACTTCTTCTTAATTTCATTTTTATTTACCATTCCATTTTATTTTGATATTTTATCCATTATACCACATTCACATAAAAAAACGAACATTATTGCGTAAAAAATGCTCGTTTTTCTTAAATTATTAATCTAAATCTGGTTTATAGAAGGAACGATTGTCCATAGCGAAGATTTTATTGGTCATCTCTCCTTTGTCCACCAAAGCTAGAGCTGTTGACATCATCATCATGCTGGCATCTAGATTGTCAATCATATGGATAATCTCTGCTTCCATAATGCGTGGACGAACTGGACTTCCATACTCCAGCAAGCCATGATGACTGAGGATGACATGGCGCAGTAACACCACTTCTTCTCTAGTATCATCGATGCCTAGTTCCATGACTGTCTTAGTAATTTCACTATCGATGAGAGCAATATGTCCAAGGAGATTGCCTCGCACTGTGTACTCCGTCTGGTCTGGTCCCGTCAACTCAATAACCTTGGCCAAGTCATGCAACATAATTCCCGCATAGAGGAGGCTCTTGTTGAGCTGAGGGTAGATGTCGCTAATGGCATCTGCCAAGCGCACCATGGTTGCTGTATGATAGGCCAAACCCGTCTCAAAGGCATGGTGGTTGGTCTTGGCAGCTGGATAGGAGTAGAATTCCTTATCATACTTGGTGTAGAGACTGCGAACGATACGCTGCCAGACAGGATTTTCAATCTTGAAAATCATTTGTGACATGTAGTCACGGATTTCCTTGACATCAACTGGAGATTTAACCTTGAAGTCAGCTGGATCATTGGGTTCCCCAGGCTGAGGTAAACGAAGAGTAATTTGATTGACTTGAGGAGTGTTATTGTAAACTTCTCGACGCCCCTGCATGTGGACGACTTTCCCTGCGGTAAAGGCCTCAACGTTATGAGGTTGGGCATCCCAGAGTTTTCCTTCAATCTCGCCACTATCGTCTTGGAAGGTAAAGGCTAGGTAATTTTTCCCAGCACGCGTCTGTCTCAGGTCAGCTGACTTGATCAGGTAAAAGCCTTCAAACAGCTCATCTTTTTTCATGTGACTAATCTTCATATTCTTCCTCATTTTCTTGGAAATGGAGTAGATCAAGCGCAGGCTCACCTTCTGATAACTCAATGTGACGGAGCGTCCGCTCAATAGCTGTGGTGCGACGGTTTAATAATTCATCAATATTGCCAGAGGCATGTTGAAGATGTTTTTGTGCCTTGACCAAAATGCCTCCAAATTTGCCAAACTCGGTCTTGACACTAGCTAGGGTCTTGCTGATATGATCTGCACTCTTTTGGATATTGAGAGTCTTGAAGCCAACTGATAGAGAGTTAAGCAGGGCTGATAGGGTACTTGGACCAGCGACAATAATCTGCTCCTCCCGTCTCAAATCATCAAAGAAGACCGGATTGCGGACGATCTCTGAGTAAAGTCCTTCTGTCGGAACAAACAAGACTCCAAAATTGGTCGTCCGAGGTGGCGCTATGTACTTGCTCTTGATATCCTTGGCAAAGCGCTTGACGCTTGCTAGGAGTGACTTGCGACAGCGTTCGATCTCGTCCTTATCGCCTGCTTCATAGGCTTCTTCCAAGCGGTAGTAATCCGCCAGTGGAAACTTGGAGTCAATTGGCAGGTAGACATATTCTTGGTCACCCTGTCCAGGCAACTTGATAGCGTACTCTACTCGCTCGCTAGAGTTTTCAACCGTTGCGTATTCTCGTTCGTACTGGGCAGGTGTCATGATATCTTCAATAATTTGCCCCAGTTGCAATTCACCCAGAATACCTCGCGTTTTAGTTCCTGAGAGAACCTTGTTGAGGGCTCCGACATCACGGGCAACCGTCTGCATTTCTCCAAGACCACGATTGACAGACTCCAGTTGTTTGGAAACTGTCTCAAAGGAAGCCTGCAAACGCGTCTGCAAGGTCTTTTCTAGTTTTTCCTCGACTGTTTGGCGCATTTGTTCTAGGCGTTGCTCATTTGATTCCTGCAAGGCTTGGAGACGTTGGTCGGTCTTGTCTCTGGTTTGGAGGAGATTATCTGTCATTTCTTGACGGACTTGAGTCAAGCCTTGATGCAATTCCATTCGTACTTCCTGCAAGCGGTCACTGACAGCCACTTCCAAGTCTTTTTGATCTAGCTGGCTGGCTTGCCTGGCTTGTTCAAAGCGGTAATCTAATTGATCTGAAAGATTGTCTGCCTGGTCTTCCAAACTCTTGACTAGATATTTGTCTTGCTTATCCTGCCTCTGCCAAATGAGAAAGAGCCCAGCTAGGTTGGCAATTAATAATAGTAGTAATACAGTCTCCATCCTACCTCCTGTCCTTGCTATGCAGCACGACGACATAGCCATCTGGGCAAGTTACCGAAACTTCCCTATCTATATATTCGTTAGAAGCGTACACTTTTTTGAAGAAAAAATTTTCCTCTGTCAACTCATACTTGGCTCCGATAATGGTCAACTGACTATCCCGAACCGGAATAAAGGCTAGATAGTCATAGTCTGAACGAGGCTCTAGCTGACTGGTCCCTTCTGGACAATAGATAATCACATTTTGCCCATCCTCAATCGCTATCTGGCGCATATAGGGTGCCAACTTGGGATTGCTAGGCAGAAAGACATTAGCCAGCATATGGTCAATTCGACCACCCAAAGCCCCAAAAATAGTCACCTGAGCCTGAGAATTTTGCTCAAAGATGGTCAAGAGAGCCAATTCCAGATCTGTATCATCCTTTTCTGGCTGGGCTTGAACAAAATGTTGGGCACATTTTTGAATCAACTGACGTTCGTCTGCAGTCACCGAATCAAAATCCCCAACTGCTAGAGTGAGAGGCAGATCTTCTTCCAAGACCCAGAGCGAACCGCGATCCACACCGACAAAGCAATCAAAATCCGTCCGATAATGACCGCGATCTCCGCCGGCAAAAACAGCAACCCTAGTCCAGTTTTTTTCTGAGATTTTGCACTCGTTCATTGACATCTCCCTTAAAGACATAGGATCCTGCTACAAAAACGGTCGCTCCAGCTTCTTTGGCTTGAGCAATGGTTTGATCATCAATACCGCCATCGACTTCAATCTCAAAGCTCAAACCTTTTTCCTCACGAAGGGCAACCAACTCACGAATCTTATCCATGGTTTCAGGTAGAAAGGCTTGCCCGCCGAAGCCAGGGTTAACCGTCATCACCAAAACTTGGTCAACTAGGTGAAGTACGTGTTTGATAGCTTCAACCGGCGTACCAGGGTTAATGACAACAGAAGGTTTGACACCTAGAGAACGAATCTTTTGAAGAGCACCATGGATATGAGGTGTTGCTTCAACATGAATGCTGATGATATCTGCACCTGCACGCGCAAAGTCTTCTAGATGATGCTCTGGATTAGCTACCATCAAGTGGCAGTCAAAGACCATCTTGCTATGAGGACGAAGAGCTTCGACCACACCTGCACCAAAACTGATTTGCGGTACAAAGTGACCATCCATGATATCGATATGGGCATATTCTGCACCAGTTGCTTCTAGGCGTTTGATTTCACGTTCAAAGTTGGCATAATCTGCTGCCAGAATTGACGGAGCAATCTTGTATTGAGACATCTGTTTCTCCTTATTTTGGAATTTTTTTGCTGACTTTTTTGTAGGTTTCTCTGCGATTTTCAATCTCACTGAGAAATTGCAGGTAGTTGTCAAAACGGAAGGTTGCAATGGTTCCTTCTTCTACAGCTGGCTTAACCGCACAGGACGGTTCATGGGTATGGGTACAAGTACGGAATTTACAGTCTCGACTGACACTGGCAATCTCTGGAAAGGCCTGATTGAGGTCTTCAGCCGTTGACACTTCATAATCCAGTGATGAAAATCCTGGCGTGTCCGCGATTTTACCCCCATTGAGATTGTAAAAACTAACAGCTCGAGTGGTATGGCGACCACGACCTAGACTGTCTGAGATCTCTCCTGTTTCAAGATTGAGATCTGGTGCGATTTTATTGAGGAGTGTTGATTTTCCAACACCTGTCTGCCCCATAAAGACCGTCACTTTTCCTGTCAACAAAGGTAGGAGTTCCTCTTTACTAGTCACAAAGTCATAGCCGATGTCACCATAAGTCTGTTCATAAAAATCCAGTTCTCCCCTATCTTCCAGCAAGTCCATTTTAGAAATATAAACGATAGGATGGATGCCCTTGTGTTCCAGAAGAACCAAGAAACGATCCAACAAGTTGCTGTTGAAGTCCGGTTCCTTGACGGACATGATTACCACAGCTTGGTCAATATTAACAATAGGCGGACGGACCAGACTGTTTTTCCGTTCGTGTATATTGAGGATATAACCTTCGGAATTTTCCTCAGCAGAGAAATCTACCCAGTCCCCAACGTAGGGCGTGTGGCCTTTTTTACGGAAATTCCCACGCGCGCGTGTCTGATAGACTTGGCCATCACTCTCCACATAATAGAAGCCCGCCAAGGCTTTAATGATTTGTCCCTGCATCTTAGAGTCCTTGTCCTTTGAGCGCATCTGCCAGACTAGCAAATTCTGCCAAGCTGAGAGCTTCACCACGCACAGATGGAGACAAGCCTGCCTGATCCAAAGCCTTGGTCAGTTTGTCCTTGATTTCTTCGGTCTTCCCAAAATAACCTGTCAGGTTATTCCACAAGGTCTTGCGACGATGGGTGAAACTAGCCTTGGAAACCTTAAAGAAGAAGTTCTCATCTTTCACTGCTACAGCTGGCTCTGGACGACGCACCATTTTCAGGATAGCTGAGTCTACGTTTGGCGCTGGCACAAAGACCGTACGAGGCACGATAAAGGCAACCTTGGCTGTCATGTAATACTGCACAGCAATCGACAAACTACCGTAAGCCTTGGTATTTGGCTGTGCTGAGATACGGTCCGCCACTTCTTTTTGCATCATAACGACAAACTCACTAAAAGGAATGCCACTTTCAATCAAGTGCATGAGAATAGGCGTTGTGATATAGTAAGGTAAGTTGGCTACCACCTTGATTGGCAGGTCTGGATTTTTGAAATTCTGGATATGCTGCGCCAAGTCAACTTTGAGAATGTCCTCGTTGACTACGGTCACATTATCAAAATCACGCAGGGTATCCGCTAAAATCGGTACCAAACGGTGGTCAATCTCAAAAGCCATGACCTCTGCCGCACGCTCAGTCAAAAATTCTGTCAAGGCACCAATTCCTGGACCGATTTCAATGACATTAACCTGATCATCAATCTCAGCTGTATCCACGATTTTTTGAAGAATATTGGTATCCGTCAGGAAATTTTGCCCAAAGGACTTTTTAAAGGTAAAACCGTGACGCTCCAGCACCGCCTTGGTCACGCTATAATCTGCAATTCTCATTTATTCTCTTTTCTATTTGTTAGCTAAAAACAATCTATAAACCCAAACAATTACCAACACCAAGAGAAACCAAAATCTCAAAGGAATATGGTACTCGTCATCTTTAGATTCGGCACCGTTCTCATTAAGCACTTGCTCATCTTCTTTACGTGGTGCTAGCTTATTTTCTTGGCCTTGCGCTTGCTCGTCTTCTTGATATTGCTCTTGCTTTTGATTCTCTTCTTGATATTGCTCTTGCTTTTGATTCTCTTCTTGACCTTGTGCTTGTTTTTCTTCTTGCTCTTGTTCTTGCTTATCTTTTGGGCCTTGCATTTTCTTCAATTCATCTTGGTATGCAACCGAGTCTAGAATATTATCTTCTGGCAATAATTTTGAGGCATAATAATCAGGAAATCCCATAGCAGACCAAATTACGTTCTTTTCTGTTAAAGAAAAATCCAATTCTTGGGGTTGATTTTCCTGAATGGCTCGGATATTTTTTATAAGCTTACGCGAAGCTGTAGTCAATCCATCCATATCAGCAACTTCTAAAACATCAAATCCTAGCATGTCACCTGCTTTGACATTTGCAAGAATATAGCGAACAAAATCATCATATAGTTGCAAGGTCTGAGGAGCGTTCTGTTCTAAAAAGGAGCGATTTTGGGTGGCCTTTTTCTGGAATTTTTCAATAGGAAGTAAGATATTAAATTTTTTCCATAGAATATTAGGCATTCGCACATCTTTTTCATCCCAAAATAATTGCCAAAAATAAGGAATAGTGTAAACTCCCTCCGTTAAAATACGTACATCTTTCCCGTTTTTTAAATAAATATAACTTCTATTTGCCATATCGTTTCCTTTCACCATTTTTATGAAGGCTTTGCCTTCCGTCAAAGTCACTCCAACAGGGCCAACTGTTTAGAACGCCTCTTGTTGTCAAAAAATCAATGCATATTGTTCTAATTTTCATTCATTATCTTTTAAGAAAATCATTTATTCTCTTTTCTAATAGGAACGGCGATATATCCAAACAAATTCATTTCCTCTGGAACTCTGATGAATCAGGTCTTTTAAATAGATATTGGGATTCGTCAGTTCTTTTGTTTCTGTATGATAGCTTGTTATTGTCTGCCCACCATGTCGGAGAAGCCACTCTGTATCCAATCTAGGCAAATATCTGTCCTTTTGAAGAAAATCATAAAATTCCTCTACTGTTATGTCCTCAGGAACTTCAAGTTCTACCTTGTGAGGCAGAACATCATCCCCCATACAGATAGACTCTCTATCAACGATTATTTTCATCTCTTGATCAGCCTTTAGCTCTTCCTTCTAGTTCCTCACTGAACTGTTGCATTTCTTTAAACGCTTTGTCACTGACATAAACACCCGCTTTATAATACTCAGTCTGGTTAATGGCATAGTCAAAGATTTCAATCATGCCTCCAGCGTTTTCAATCATCGCGCTCCAATTTTCATCGAAAACCATTCGCAAACGTTTCCAATCCGTAAACACTGAAACCGAATTTCGTCCATTTTTTCCTTCTCTAGTCGGAAGATTAAATGTAGCGGATTCTTCTAAAACATGAGCATTACTTTCCTGACTAGGTTCAGGAAATCCTGATGATGCATTTATAGGAAGAAGGAATTTAGCTTTTGGCATTGCCATTGAAAAGAACTTATAATAGAGTTTATAAATTAATTCTTCCTCTTCTGTAGTCGGTCTATCCATCTGTCCCATCAAAAGCATCCATCTCACAATATCAGGGTTCATAACAGGAACTTGTATCTCTGGCAAGCCTGAAAAATCTGGTTTTTGAACTAAAATGGAAGAACTTATACTAACTTCTTTGGTATTAAAGAATGCTCCTAAAGCACCATTCAAGTAAAAGGCTGTCCCAAGAAAATTCTCAATTCCTTTTTTATCTTCCGTATTTTCAATCCGTTTTACCACTTTTAATTGGTTTTCAATTGTTTCCTTATACTGATGATACCAACGAGGGGTAAATAGCATAATCATTGGGTCAGTGCATAGATAGCCTTCGTCACCTCTATCATATGTAGTTGAGAAAAGATAAGGTTCCCCAGTATTTTCTGAATAAACAGCATAAATCGAATCTGCTTCTAGCAACTTGTCCTTGACAATTTCTGCTAGACGCTCTGACTTACGAGTATTTTCTTGATTGCTCTCTCCACTTTTTGGTTTTTGACGGCAATCCCATAAAAAAGCCTGTAAAATTTCGATACTATCATCAAGACTAAGATTCTGATAGTCCTCATCGCTTACTTTACCTTCTTGAATAGTCACAAAAGTTCGATAGAGAGCATAAGCATAGCTAGATAAACGCTTTTTTTCATCTACACCAGGACTATAGAGCACACTTCCCTTTTTTAACTTAGCTAGAGAGGAAAACATATCGATCTCTAGATAAACTAACTCCTCATCTCTAAGAGATTCCACATCTTTGTTTTGGCAAGTAAGTTTTTTTACAACTACAGTTTCAAGAGTATCCATACCTTGATCGGGATTGCAAAACTGAAGACGATCACCAACTGTCAAACTCCCTTCCAAAGTCGCAGCAATCAGTAATTCCCTCTTTTCTTTCATTGGAAAGAACCCCAAAACTCCTAGACAAGCATCTCCTTTGGTTTCTTCTGTTGTCTTCTGTGCTTCTGTCTTATTAAAAAAATTAAAAATTCCCATTGCTTTTCCTCATTAATTTCACCCAAGTGCTGATTTTATCAATTATCTTTCTTATCAGGCATGGTATTGAGCATAGTTGAAGCATATGCTATTACCTCTATTGTAACACATTTCCTTTGTATTTTTGGGCTATCTGGTTATTGTTATCGCTTTTCAGGACTCTCCAAACAGATTTCGATATCTAAATTTCTTTCCACTATTGAAGTAAGCTTAAAATTTATTTTTCTAATTCTTTATAGATTGTCTCTTGAAAAGGTCAGTTGTTCAAGTAAGGAATAGAGTTCTGCTTGCTCCGCTTCTTCATAAGCAAATCTATTTGCTTTTACTTCCCTGCATTTCTCGTCATACAGAAAACCGTCATGGCCATCTTCTGTAGATAAGGCTGTGTAGACTTTGGCCATTTCTTCAGGACTAATCGAAAATCTTGACTTGATTTTATACAAATTTTTCATAAAAGTGCTGAGGTGATCATAGCGGCGCATATCAACTTTGACATTGGTCACACGGATTGCCTGAATTTTGATACCATTCCAATGTTTCCGCATATAAAGCGACAGCATCAACAAGGCTAGTTTATTCTGATAATAGGTCTTGGCAGGACTATAATGTTTTTGACCAGCTAAATTTTCAAAATCAAGCTTCATGAAGGGATAAAGCATCAACCCTTGGGAAGAAATATTAATAATCCGACCACTCTCAGATTTTTCCAACAAACCTTTCAACAAGATAGAAAGCAAGAAAGGGGCGACAACATTGGTCGCAAATTGCTTTTCTAATCCCTCTCTAGTCAGGATGGGCTTTTTGACTGACAAATCAAAATCAGCCGCATTGTTAATCAGAACGTCTAGAACGTCTTCTTTTTGAATATACTGTTCCGCCGCTTTTCTGATACTCTTCATATCAGATAGATCAACCAATATATAATCTATATGTGGATTTCCTGTCTGCTGACGAATTTCCTCACAAGCTTGCTCGGCAGCTTCTTTCCGTCTACAAAAGAGAGTTACCGACCAGCCCTTTTCAGCCAACTGTTTAGCAGACTGGTAGCCAATACCACTATTGCCACCCGTAATAATTACTTTTTTCATTCCTTACTCCGTTAGTCTGAATACTTAGCCATCACTTCTTCCACTTCTGCCAAGGTTATCCCAAATAACTCTAAGCGCTTGAGGAGTTGCTTGCCGTTGGAATAGCCGATGCGGAGCTGTTCGCCTAGATACTCTCGGCGTCTACGGCTGTCTGCTCCCGCTAGGAAACCTAGGCGAATCAAGTCAGCACGACTGATGTCAAACTCGTTCTTGTTTTCAAATTGCTCTGTCACCTGAACGAGCGCTATTTTTAGATCTTCATAGCTGGCGTGTTCAATTCCCAGAGAACGTCCCTTGGACTTGGATTTGGGAACAGCCTCATCTCGCTTGAGGAAGGCATGCTGGACTGTTGGAATGGCCGTCATAATCATGCGCCGAATGCGTTCCCCATTAAAATCTGGATCTGTAAAGACAATGACTCCATGCAATTCATGCAGGCGCTGAATGCGTTCTATATCCTGATCATTTATTGCGGAACCTCGTGTTTCATAGGTCTCTACATCAAAGTAACGTTTGAGATTAGCTGTATCATCCCGTCCTTCGACCACGATGACTTGGGAAATTTTCTCTTTCATGATTGTTTTTCCAATCCAAAAATACGCTCGGCATTGGCACTTGTCACAGCAGCTAATTCTTCTGTCGTCATGCCACGCAAGTCGGCGATAAAGTTCACCACGTATCGTGTGTAGGCTGTTTTGTTTTCACGGCCACGTTTTGGTACTGGAGCTAAATAGGGTGCATCCGTTTCTACCAAAATTTTATCCAAAGGAAGCTCTCTAGCAGCTTCTTGGATATCCGTCGCTTTCTTAAAGGTCACCACACCTGAGAAAGAAATGGTCATGCCAAGCTCGACAAACTTCTCAGCCCACTCAAGAGAACCTGAAAATGAATGCATGATGCCACCACGAGGACCGACGCCCTCACTCTTGATAATCTCATAAGTGTCTTCTAGCGCATCACGAGTGTGGACCACAAAAGGCAAATTCAAATCCTTAGACAACTGAATCTGACGGCGAAAAACCTGTTCCTGCACTTCCTTAGGTGCTGTCATCCAATGGTAGTCCAGTCCAATCTCACCTAAAGCAACAACCTTGGGATGTTTTAGTTTTTCAAGCAAGTAAGCTTCGACCTCGTCTGTGTAAGTCCCTGCTTCCGTCGGATGCCAGCCAATAGTTGCGTAGAGCTGCTCATACTCATCTGCCAACTCTAGGGCTCGTTCAATGGTTGGCTTATCAAAACCAACAATATTCATCTGTGTCACACCCATCTCAGCAGCCAAGGCGATTTCTTCTGCCTCACGTCCTGCAAATTCTTCTACATTTAAATGTGTGTGCGTATCAAAAATATCCAAACTATATTTCCTTCTCTTTCCTCAATGTTCCTTAGCTACCAAAAGAAAAGACTTTCTCTCTTCTATACTTCCCTAGTTTCTATTCACTTTGGTTAGTACTTGGTTAGTTCTATGGTTAGCATCTACAGATGAATTTGATTAAGTTTCTCTCTCAATTCATCTTGTATATTTTTTGTTACATGACTATAGATCCTTAAAGTGATAGATTCATCTCTATGTCCAACTCGCTCCATAATAGCCTTTATGGGTATCCCTAGTTCAGCCAATAAACTAATATGCGAATGTCTAAGCATGTGAATATTATAGGATCTGTGCCCACCCAACACTACTTCACAAATATTTTTGATAAATCTATATAATAAAGGCTGTCTCATAATGTTACCTTGCTCAGTCACAAAGATGAACTCCTCATCAAAACAGTTACTACGAAAGTACTCGATAATTTCCAAGCAACGTTCACTTAGTACTATCGTCCTGACAGAACCTACTGTTTTCGTTGTCTGTAAGATTCTCTCATCATATCCATGAGCAACATAATCTATTGTATGATCAATTGTTAAAAGATTCGCTTTGAAGTTTACATCTTGATAGCGAACCCCTATAAACTCTGTAAAACGAAGACCAGTTAAAAAGATAAATTCCATTGCCAAAGCATAACGCTTATCTTTATTGTGACTTTCACAATACGATAAAACCTGTCCTAGTTCCTCTCTACTAATGAAATTATCCTTAGCTTTTTGCAACTTCTCATAGTCTGCTTTCTGCTTCGGAATTACCACCCCTTTAACTGGTGAGTCAGAAATATATCCGACCTTTACAGCATAATCAAAGATACCATTCAAGTATATTTTTCGATTTTTTCTTGTTGAATTTTGAACATTCAAATTCATTAGATATGTTTGAACTAGCTGAGTGGTGTAATCTGATATTCTCAAATTTCCTACTGCTCCCATGAAAAGCTCTAAACTTTTCATCTCACTTCTATAACTAGAAGATTTTATCTCACTGGAACGAATCGTTTTCCATTCTTCCAATAGTTGACTAAAAATCATTTCTTCTAGTTGTTTCTTTTCAACTTCCTCTTTTGTAGGGGCGGTTAGAAGTTTTTCGATTTTTAGCGCTAAACGACGTTTTGCTTCTGCTTGAGAAACTCTAGATTTTGATTTTAGAGTCACAGAGACTTGCTTCCACTTTCCCTCTCGTTCATGATAGAATTTCTCATAATAACGGTATTTACCATTATCTAATTTTTTAAAAAACATTTCTTCTCCTTGTACTTTTAAAGCAAAGGAAAGCTATGTAGCATAGCTTAATTATAACATAACTACATAGCTTCCTCATATTTCTTTTGTTTATAAAGAAGAAATTCCTTATAACCTTCAACATTTATATATACTCTCTTATGAGAAGGCTTCAAAATGTATCCTTGGAATTTTTCATTTCTTCGCATTTCTGTTAGATCATTGTTTAAGGTTTTTAACGGAACATCAAATAATTCCGTAATCCCTTTCTTGCTTTTATATATATTTTTCATAAATTTCTCCTATTCTGATATAATAGGGATGGTAAAAGAGATTCTCTTTTATTACCTACTTAGCTTGTCAGTTGCTCCGCTAAAAGTGTCTGACAGGCTTTTATGTTATCATAAAACTCGGTAGTATATTCTTTCACACCATAAGGAGTATCATGTTTTGTAGTACGTGAAAATGTCGGAGGACTGTTAATTTTATAAGTTTCCATAAGCTCACCCTTTGTTGTTGTCATTTCCAAAGGCTTTTTAATTCCTCTGCTAGTTCGATAAATTCTGATACCCTTGGGGTACATGTATAGGCGCGCACCTTTTATAATTGCTTTGTTTTGTGAACCCTCATCACCTATCTGCAAATTAGACAAATAAGCAATCAAATAATTCCCAACCTTATCAGCTCTCTTTAACCTCTTGGTCTTTGTAAAACCTTTCCCCCACATCTTGGCAAGGTCATTGTTAGGAATTGTTAGTTCGGAATCGTTCTTTAATAACACATGCAAATGCCACCTTCCACTAGCTTGTGGTTCAATGACCGTAATATAATCAACATTTCCAAACTGATTACGAATGCGTCGAATGAACGCTTTGAAATCCATGTAAACTATAGCCGGATCGGTAACATGGTCTTGATAAGTCAACGTTATCCATAACTGGTTGATACCTCCCGTAAAATTATGAGCTACTAGACGGCGTAGTTTTTTCATAGTCTGTTTAGTAGACTTCAAATTATCGAGTCGTGTACTACTGGAAGTATCCATAGCGTGAATTTCTCCGGTCTCAAGATTTACGTAACGCTTGCCTTCTATCACTTTGATAATTTGTTCTTGTTGGCCGTTGGCTGTAGTCATTTCTACGGTATCACCATAAACATAGGCTTTAACCAATTTATTGGGAAAAATTTGATTCATAATGTCACCTTTCGTTGTGCTAATGTTTGACGCTTATCAAGTTAATGAGTCAAACTAACGATGTTTAAATTTATTCCATGGTTTATTGACAATAGGAACCCTAAGATTATAAAACTGATTGTGTTGGCACGACGAACAAAGTTCGACCGCACCACCACAACCAGTCTAATTCATCTTAGCCTACTGTCAACAACTTTCACGGCATAAAATTAACCATCTAAGACCACGGATGCTTCAATTTGAACAACGCCCCCTTTATCGTTCGTTTATCTGATTCATTACAGATGATGAACACTAGATAGCGTAAACCATGCTTTAGATATAGATCAGCGAGACCATGAAGAGCATATTTGTGCAAATAAAAGATCCAAGTATCCTGTATCCTTAATAGAACTTCTTGGGGTAGCTCTCCAAAAATTTGAAACCGAAAAACTACACACCTAGCTCCAAATTCTCGAATCCCATGGTTATCCATTGTACATACAGGAACTCTTTCATCTGCTACGTGCACTCTCTGGACCGACTTGCTTCCATCGGCTTGAACAACTTCCTGAGCTTCGTAAATTGGAACTAGTGTATATGCAAACTGATTTTCCTGAATATTTTCTTTCACTAATTCTACCAATACATTTTGCGTAGAAGCTAGAAATCTATTCCAGTTTTTTTGATTTTCTTCTATCTGGACTTTCCTCTGGTACTCCTGAAGTTTTCTGCCACAAAGATGACAAACTTCCTTAATACCTTCAAAAATCTTCATAGGTATTTCTTCGATAATCGACGGCATATTGACCTCCTTTAAAGTTCGACTACTTCATTGACTTTTGCAATCAAACTAAGCTGGTTACGGTACTCTCCATATACAACAGCCTTCTCAATATCTACAATTTCTACAGTTGTGAGCATTGGTTGATACGAGTCATAATCCTTCATCGATGCTAGTGGAACTTTTACAGTGAGTTGCTCTCCAATATTATTTTTTTCGTTTGGATAATCACTGTCATCGGAAAAGATAAGTACGCCCACTTTTACCCCTTTTTCAATTTCTGAACCAGTTTCACTTTTTTCTATCCACCTTTTGGCGGACACAAAACGTAGTTCTTTGCGAGAAAGGAACCGTGACGCATCAAACTCTGTAAAATGAGTTAAGTTCTTAAGTGCCATAATTCAATACCTTCTTTCTAAACTTAAAAGTAAATCGTCTACTTTTAACGAAATAAATACTGTGACGATTACAGATAGCAACATTTTAAAATCACCTCCTTGCTTATAAGGAGAAATTTTAAAAGAATTCGGAGGAGATTCTTAATTTTTTAATTCTTTTCGCAGAATCTCTATAATACGCTCATAGTGTCTTTTGACAGTTTTGTCAGTAAGCCCGAATTCTTTTGAAAGACTTGAGTACGATTTACCTTCTAAAACTACTCCATATAGAATTTTTCTATCTCTTTCACTCAGCAATCTCTCAATAGCATTCTTTATAATAGCAATTTCTTCTTTTTTAATTAGGAGAGACAATGCATCTCTATTATCTGCTATCGTATCTAGTAAAGGATCTGTATCACCTGAACCACTATCTAAACTACGAAGACCATAAGAACGATCTTTTCTACATGAATTCTCATAGGGCTGGTTTAATAAGTTATCTACCTTAGCCCAATCACCAGATAATACAGCTTTATTAATTGCTTCTTCTCTACGTTGTTCTACTTTTGTTAAATCTACCATATGTTGGTACCTCCTGCTCGGGTTTACCAACCATACAGAGTTTGTCTTCTCACGCTATCGCCAGTGGAAAAAACTTAGTAGTCATTTTAGATAAAAACAGTCAGATGTATAAAAAAAATAGCAGTTATACAAAATCGTATAACTGCTATTCATTTTTTAGAGCCAAATCTATATGCTATTTGTTTTTTTATTCAATTATTCTTTTAGTTCTACTTTTTCTAGTTCCATTACTGCGTTATTCTCTTCATTTGAGGTATCATTCTTCAAAAATCCCATGAATACTTTCTTACCATGTTCAACTGGAATAAAGAATTGCTCTCTATCCAAATTAACATATATTTTTTCTGTATCCTTTATCTTATAGCCTCTACTTTCCATGATTTCAATAATTTGTTCTTTTGTTTTCAAATTCTGAACAGTATTAGTAAATGATTCATATGAAGTTAAATAAATCACCTTGTCTCCTACAATAATTCTATCACTTGAAAATTTAATGTTAGGCAATCTATCTATATTTTTTTGATTTTCTTCCACAGAACCCTTATTCCCATAAACCTTCGTAACACGATAAGTTCCGCTGATTTTTGTATTTACTAATGGTACTAACTCATACGGCACAGCTGTATTCTCACCAAATATATCAAGATATACCATCTTATGTTGATCTATCTTATACAGGATTCTTCCGTAACGTTCTTGGTCTTTATTATCAAGTAATGAAATAAACTTCAAATCTTCTTTTTTGATATCACTATTTTTTAATATCTCGAAATTTTCCTTAAATGATTTGACGATATCTTCTTCCGAAAGTTTAGTTTTTGTGATATTTTTAAAATCAGAATATGAATCATGAATAGTTACATCATAATTAAATACTTCATTATTTTTTAGCATATAGTCAATTTTTAATTTATCTGAACCTGAAAATTCCCAAACACTAGTTTTAAGTCCTACTGAACCCCACTTCTTATCAAACAAATTATCACTTGATGAATTTTCGGAAAAATAATTAGATATGCTTATACCTGCAGCGGCAAAGATACCCAATATAACAATCGTAAGTAATATGACCCTCACTAAACTAAATTTTTTAGTTTTTTTGCCATTCTTACTATCCTTTTTACCTTCTTCGTTTTTCTGCTTTCTCATATATCTTATTCTCCTTGATTTTTGTATCTATTCTATTAGCAAAACCTGAGTTTATTTCTTAATAATCTATGTTATTTAGATATTTTTGAAATTCCTCTTTTTTCATGTACTGTGGACTAGGCATTTTAGGTATTCCTTCAATACCTTCAAAAATCTTTGAAACAACTTCTAAGGCAATCCAATTAAAATTGGTCTGTTTTTCTATTGTTTCATTTATATTTTTCCACTCTGTGGGAACCATATACGAGAGATCTTCGGGGAGTTTAGGATAGGTTCCTTTTTCAATAATTTTAGAAAGAAAGCCGTATTCTCCATTCGGCAATGTTAGTAACACATAACCAACATTTCTCTGGTACAAGTCCGATTCTGTCGTAAATAAAACTTTTCCACCATTATTTTTTGCAAAATAATAATGAGCTTCTAAGCTACCTAACTGAGAATATTTCTTCTCACCATTTCCCATGTCCCATTCTTGTAATTTATACACAGCTATTTCTTCTGCCATGTTATTGCTCCTTTTGTATTGTTTTTTATCTATTTTAACACAAAATAGTACGATGCGCTATACTATATTGATATTTTGGACAGCTAACTGTACTTAAAAAATCATATAAAGGATAGTAGAATAGTACAAAAGAGGAAATTACAGATGGAAGCTAATCAATTACAAAAATACATAGCAGAGCGTATAAGAGAATGTAGAAAAGAACAGAATCTCAGCCAAGAACAATTATCCAATCAAGCTGGACTAGGTATTAAAGCAATACAAAACATCGAGAATATGAAATACGATTTTAAAATACACACACTTGAAAAAGTGCTTACTGCTTTAGGAATGACCGTAGAAGACTTCTTTAATTTCCCACTCTCAAATAATTACGTCCCTATAACTACATTGATCGATAACATCTCAGATTTATCTCACACAAAAAAATTAAAAATCATTTCTTTGTTCAATGAAATTGTTAAAAATATAGATTAAAAGAGGAACTCTCAATGAATTCCTCTTTTTGTATGCTACTTTAACTTTCCTTTGGTTAGTTTTATGGTTAATTTGTGCCTCAATAATGTCATGAGTCCTTAAACTTCACTCCAAACACTCTAAGTATGAGTATCAAAAATCATCTCTTCTAACCTCATTTTCTTCCATCTATTATACCAAAAATAGCATCCCTCGGCTTGTAAAAATATTCTAATACCAATCATTCTCCCTTGACTGCATTTTTTTAAAGCAGTATAATAACACTTATTGAAATTTTCATCAAAGGAAAAGAAAATGTTTAGAAAATTAAAATATACCTTTATCGGTCGACCACTCAAGTCTCTCACAGACGGCGAAGGGGGATTGTTGGGAAAAATGCAGGCACTTGCAATGTTATCCAGTGATGCCCTGTCTTCTATTGCCTATGGACCTGAACAAGTCATTCTCGTTTTAGTCAGTCTCTCTCCTCTCGCTATTTGGTGGAGCCTCCCTATCGGTATTTTTGTCCTCTTACTGCTCGCTAGTTTGACCATTTCCTATCGTCAAATTATTCACGCCTATCCTCAAGGTGGAGGAGCTTATATGGTCACTCGGGAAAATCTCTCCCCTGAACTAGGCTTGATTGCAGGGGGCAGCCTCCTTGTTGACTATATGCTGACAGTAGCCGTATCCGTTGCGTCTGGAGCTGATGCTATTACTGCAGCCATCCCTGCCCTCCATCCCTATAATCTTCATATCTCTATTTTCCTAGTCTGTCTGCTCATGCTCTTGAATTTAAGAGGATTGAAAGAATCTGCCAGCTCTCTGATGATTCCCGTCTACCTCTTTATCTTCAGTACCGTCTTTCTCTTGCTTTATGGGTTCTTTCAACTATTCACAGGTTCCCTAAACTATCAGGCGACTTCAACCATTGGACAAACTGTTCCGAGCCTTTCCATCGTTCTCCTATTGAGAGCCTTTACCAGTGGCTCTGCCTCTCTGACAGGGGTTGAGGCTATTTCAAATGCGGTACCATTTTTCAAAACTCCGAAAGAAAAGAATGCTGCTCAAACCTTGACCATCATGTCCTTGATTTTAGGATTTCTTTTTGCAGGCATTACCTTCCTAAACTACTGGATGGGTATCACTCCTCAAAATGGAGAAACCATCCTCTCGCAAATGGCCAAGGGTATTCTTGGTGATTCATTCTTTGGTCATGCTAGCTACTATCTCTTCCAGTTCTCAACAGCCTTGATTCTAGCTGTAGCTGCAAATACTGGCTTTTCAGCCTTCCCTATGCTGGCATACAATATGGCTAAAAACAAGTACATGCCCCATCTCTTTATGGAAAAAGGGGATCGCCTTGGCTACTCCAACGGTATCTTAACTCTGGCTTTTGGAGCTATGATCCTTCTTCTCATTTTTAATGGGAATACTGAACGCTTGATTCCTCTTTATACTATCGGGGTCTTCGTTCCTTTTGCCCTTTCTCAGACTGGGATGATTCGTCATTGGAAAAAGGAAAAAGGAGCAAACTTCTTAAAACCTGCCTTTGCTAATATCCTTGGGGCCATCATTTGTTATGCTATCGTTCTCATTCTACTTTTCTTCAGACTGGGTGATATCTGGCCATTCTTCCCAATTATCCTAGTTCTTACTTTCCTCTTTTTGTCCATTCACAGTCATTACCAAAAAGTGGCAAAACAGCTACGACTCTACGAAGGAATTGAAAAACGTACCTATGACGGCAATCTTGTCCTTGTCCTAGTAGGAAATGTTACTCGAGTAAGTGTCGGAGCCATTAACTACGCTCAAAGTATCGGCGACGAAGTGTTGGCCATGCACATTTCTACTAAAGAAACGGCAGAAAAAGACCAAGAAATTCTTCAGGAATTTGCCGATTACTTCCCAAATATCACTCTGAAGAATATCAATACTAGCTACCGCGACATCATCACCCCTAGCGTTAAGTATGTCAAACGAATCGCCCAAGAAGCTAAGCAAAAAAACTACACCGTTACAGTTCTCGTACCACAGTTTATCCCTAACAAGCCTTGGCAAAATATCCTGCACAATCAAATGAGCCTCAAACTAAAATACGCTCTCAGATGGCACGAAGATGTCGTTATCGCTAGCTACTCTTATCACTTAAAAGAATAAACAAAAACTCAAAATCAGTAACTTATATCTGGTTTTGAGTTTTTTTGTATGTGACCTTTTAAATGAGCCCTCCATGAGTTCCATCTAAAATGACCGATTTCGTAGACAGTTCACTATGTAGGATAAAAAGAAAAGTCAGTAGACTCGAGTTCCTACTGACTTCTTTGTTGAATTCGTTTGGATTAAGCAGCCAAAACTTTGCGTCCTTTACGACGACGAGCTGCCAATACGCGACGACCGTTTTTAGTTGACATACGGTTACGGAATCCGTGTTTGCGCGCACGACGAAGTTTACTTGGTTGATAAGTACGTTTCACGATGAATACCTCCTCATAGATTTTGTATTCGTTTAGCCGGCTATAAAGTGATCAGTTACTAAACATACTTTACTATTCTATCTGATTCTGACCTATTTGTCAATAGCTCTAAGGAAATGTTTCCTGCTTTTCCCTATGAAAGCCTTATCTACGATACTGGCTCAAGAAACGTGTCATCTTTTCTTGGATTTGCGCCAATTCGTCCACACGAGGAAGATAAACGATACGGAAATGGTCAGGTTCCTTCCAGTTAAAACCACGACCATGAACCAAGAGAACCTTTTCCTGCTTCAAGAAATCAAGAACGAACTGTTCATCATCATCAATGCGGTACATATTGCGATCGATTTTAGGGAAGATATAAAGACCTGCCTTCGGCTTGACCGCAGACAAACCTGGGATATCTTGAATAGCATTGTAAATGAAGTTTCTTTGCTCATAGATCCGTCCACCAGGAAGGAGCAATTCATCCACTGACTGGTGCCCACCTAGTGAAGTTTGTACGACTTGCTGGGCCAAAACGTTAGAGCAAAGACGCATATTGGACAGCATATTGAGACCTTCGATATAGCCCTTGACATGGTGCTTAGGACCAGACAAGACCATCCAGCCTACACGAAAACCAGCGATACGGTGAGATTTTGACAGACCATTCATGCTGACACAGAAAACATCTGGTGCCAAGCTTGCCACAGGTGTATGCACATGCCCATCCATCACCATGCGATCATAAATTTCATCCGCAAAGATGATCAAATCGTTTTGACGGGCAATCTCAATAATCTCCAACAAGAGTTCCTTAGGATAAAGGGCTCCAGTTGGGTTATTTGGATTGATAAGGACGATTGCCTTGGTATTAGAAGTAATTTTTGACTTAATATCGTCAATATCTGGGTACCATTCTGCAGCTTCATCACAGATATAGTGAACGGCATTTCCCCCAGCTAGGCTGACCGCGGCTGTCCAGAGAGGATAGTCTGGCATAGGCACCAAGACCTCATCGCCATTATCCAAAAGCCCTTGCATGGACATAACAATCAGCTCACTGACACCATTTCCGAGGTAGATATCATCAATGTCTACATTGGGAAATTTCTTCAGTTGGCAATACTGCATGATGGCCTTGCGGGCTGAGAAAATCCCTTTGGAATCAGAATATCCCTCACTATCACGCGCATTCATAATCAAGTCATGAATGACCTCGTCTGGCGCTGTAAAGCCAAATTCTGCTGGATTCCCTGTATTCAGACGTAAAATCTTTTCTCCGTTTGCTCGCATCCGCATAGCTTCTTCCAAAACAGGACCACGGATATCATAGGCAACGTGCTCTAACTTACTAGACTTGTTATATTCTTTCATCTTGTTTCCTCAATTCATAGAGATAGTAACATTATACCACTAGAAAGGGATTGCGACAAGTTTCCTGAAATGAGTAAGCAAAGAAAAAACTCACAAAGACTAGGTTTTCACCGTCTAAACAACTAGAATACAGAAGCATTTTCTCACATACCAAAAGACAAACCTAGAAAGATCAGCGCTATAAAAGAATCATACAAAAGATTAAACATGAGAAAGAGCCCCCACGTGACCAAATAGTCCAAGCGACCACTTCTCTTTGCAATCACAAATAAAATGATGTGGTAGACTAGGTGAAAGAAAAGAAATCCAACAAAACCTGGATAGAGAACGGGCATGACTCTTTCCAGCTGCCAAAGCATCACTACTTCACCTACAAGCGACGCAAGGATAATTCCATGATAAAGAAAACTTATTTTTTTAGAAGCTTGAACAGTTCCTTTCATACTTTCTCATCCCCTTTACTGTGTTTCCTACTAGCTCGTTTTCTTTTATTTTAACATATCTCCACCAAATTGAATCTCCGATAATATTTCTTTAAATATGATTTTTACTTTACTTCTTTAGTGAAAAGGGTTACAATAACAGTAAGAAAATTTCAGGAGGTTTCATTATGGCACAACGTTACCAAAATGTTATGGTCGCAATTGATGGTTCTAAAGAAGCGGATTTGGCTTTCGTCAAAGGTGTTTACACTGCTCTACGCAACGAATCCAAGCTCACCATTGCCCATGTTATCGACACACGCGCTCTTCAAAGCGTGTCTACCTTTGATGCTGAAGTTTACGAAGAACTCCAAGTCGATGCTGAAAGTCTGATGAAGGAGTACGAAAAGCGCGCAAGAGATGCTGGTGTGACCGATATTCACATCGTCATCGAAATGGGAAATCCAAAAACCCTCCTTGCCCGTACTATTCCAGACGCAGAAAATGTCGACCTGATTCTCGTTGGTGCAACAGGGCTCAATGCCTTTGAACGCCTCTTGGTTGGTTCTTCATCTGAGTACATTCTCCGCCATGCAAAAGTCGATTTGCTGGTCGTGAGAGAAAGTGAAAAAACATTGTAATCATTAAAAAAGGGAGCCTTGAGCTCCTTTTTGTTTCTATTTTTTTCTTTCTTTATGTCGCTCATAAGCTTTAAACTGACGTTGTAGTTCCTGTCGGATGGCAGGTTCTGGAGCATATTTTTCTTCCCAGTCTTCTGGTTTTAAAATCTTGTGTGTAACTGGATCAAAATGAGCTTTCCCATCAGGGAAAACCTTCCCCATATTTGCCTCATGAACAATGTCAAAGATACGTTCTGGATCTACTCCCATCAAAACAAAACTACCGTATGTAAAATACAGTGTGTCAATCAAAGCATCCACTTGACCGACCAAATTTTGCTTAGCAGGTGTCTTTTTCGCCACTTTCTCTGCCGCCTTATCAAGTGCCTCATGCATGCTTGCAAGGGAGTTTTGGAATTCTTCCTCCGAAGAACTTGCTGCGCGAACAAACTCTACTAATTCTTCAATTTTAAAATCTGCGCGGTGGGTTGCACCTTCAGCATCCCATGCCTGTGGCTCTTCTTGAGTTCGTTCATCCATCATGTGGTGGAAGGTTTTAACCTTATTAAAGTGGTAGTCTCGACTGACAAACACTTTTTCTGAAGCCAAAACACCAAAGTGCTCGAGCGCCTTGTGGATACCATCTTGTTGATTACTTGCCGTAATATGCTTGGCAACTTCTTTGACACTGCTACTGCCATTTCCCATAGCAACCGACATCCCAACACCCGCCAACATTTCTAGATCGTTGTCTGAATCACCAAAGGCCATGACTTGATTGAGATCAAATCCATATTCTTTCCCGACTCGGCGAATGCCTTCTAGTTTGGAATTTCCTTGGTTGATGATATCTGCCGCAAAAGGATTGCTTCGAGTTAATTTCAAATCTTCAAAATCACTTGCTGCCTTCTCAGATTCTTCTGGCGTCATCAGCATCAAAACTTGATAAATGGGTTGATTAATCAAGTTAAGCAAGTCGTCTTCCTTTTGAGGAACTGCCTTGCTGACCATTCGATTAAAGGAACGGCTAACGGTTCTTGTCAGAACAGTCGGAATAAAACGACTAACCAGTTGGGAAATGGAGCCGAGACCAAATGACATAATTTTCGAACCAACAACGGCATGCTCGGTTCCAAGAGCGATTTCTTTACGCTCCTTTTTAGCGTAAGCAATCAGTTGACGCAGGCTTGACTTAGCAATCGGACTTGCAAAGAGCACCTTTTCTTTATTAAAAATGTATTGGCCATTGTAGGTCACCGCAAAGTCTAGGTCCAAGTCTTCCATCAATTCCTTGACAAAAAACGGCCCTCGTCCTGTCGCTACTCCAACAAGCACTCCTTGCTCTTTGACAATCTTAATCGCGTCCTTAGTGGATTTCAAAACACTCTTGCGATCGTTGACTAGCGTTCCATCGATATCAAAAAAAACAGCCTTGACTTCCATCCTGTCCCATTCTCCCCTTTTGTGTTACAATGATTATACCACATTTCAGAAAGAGTGACTAAATCATGCCTAAGAAAATCCTTGTTTTACATACAGGTGGGACTATTTCCATGCAAGCAGATGCCACTGGTGCCGTTGTAACTAGCCAGGAAAATCCCATGAACCATGTTTCCAATCCGCTTGAAGGGATTGAGGTTCATGCCCTAGACTTTTTTAATCTGCCAAGCCCTCATATCAAACCCAAGCATATGCTTGCACTCTATCATAAGATTAAAGAGGAAGCTGATAACTATGATGGAGTTGTCATCACACATGGTACAGATACCTTAGAAGAAACAGCTTACTTCCTTGATACTATGAAAATTCCGCCCATCCCCATCGTTCTAACAGGGGCCATGCGTAGTTCAAATGAACTTGGTAGCGATGGTGTTTATAACTATCTGAGCGCTTTGCGAGTTGCCAGCGATGACAAAGCAGCCGACAAGGGTGTGCTGGTCGTCATGAACGACGAGATCCACGCAGCCAAGTATGTTACCAAAACTCATACGACCAACGTCAGCACCTTTCAAACCCCAACACATGGACCACTTGGCCTTATCATGAAGCAAGAAATCCTCTACTTCAAAACAGCTGAACCTCGTGTCCGGTTTGATCTTGAGCATATTCAAGGTCTAGTTCCCATCATCTCAGCCTATGCCGGTATGACAGACGAGCTAATTGATATGTTAGACTTGGAACAGCTGGATGGCTTAGTCATTCAGGCCTTTGGAGCAGGCAATATTCCCAAAGAAACAGCTCAAAAGTTGGAAAATCTCCTCCAAAAAGGAATCCCAGTCGCCCTGGTCTCACGTTGTTTTAATGGTATTGCTGAACCTGTCTACGCCTATCAAGGTGGAGGGGTGCAGTTGCAACGAGCTGGTGTTTTCTTTGTCAAAGAACTCAACGCTCAAAAAGCTCGCCTCAAATTATTAATCGCCCTTAATGCTGGATTAAAAGGACAGGCTTTGAAAGACTATATGGAAGGATAAACCTCTTCGAAAATCTCTTCAAACCACGTCAGCGTTGCCTTACCGTAGGTACGGTTACTGATTTCGTCAGTTCTATCCACAACCTCAAAACAGTGTTTTGAGCTGACTTCGTCAGTTTTATCTACAACCTCAAAGCAGTGCTTTGAGCAACCTGCGGCTAGCTTCCTAGTTTGCTTTTTGATTTTCATTGAGTATAACTCCTTCTCTAGAACGCAAAATCAGGAAATCTTCATGATTCCCTGATTTTTTCTATTTACGTTTTCGTGTAGAGCGGCGTTCTGTCAAACCATGAGGTAGGAGAACTTCGCGTTCTTCCAACTCTTCCTTATGCATAATCTTAGTCAACATACGCATGCTGATAGCACCTAAGTCATAAAGAGGTTGGGCAATAGTTGTCAAGTTTGGACGAGTGAATCGTGCAATCTGAGAGTCATCTGTCGTAATGATTTCAAACTCTTCTGGCACAGACACACCGTGGTCAGCCAAACCATTCAACACACCCGCAGCCAATTCATCACCTGTTACAACTGCGGCTGTAGCTTGTGATGAAATCAAGCGTTCTGCCAAGGCATAGCCATCGTCATAGCTGTATTTTGATTCAAAGACCAAGCCCTCGCTATAAGAATGTCCAGCTTTTTTCAAGGCTTCCTTATAACCAATCAAACGAACCTTGCCATTGATATCATCGACGAGTGGTCCACTCACAAAAGCAATTTTCTCATTTTCTTTGAGAAGGTAGCTCACAGCATCAATCGTTGCTTGTTTGTAGTCGATATTTACACTTGGAAGTTGGTGTTCTACATCCACAGTACCGGCAAGAACAACCGGTGTCCGTGAACGAGAGAATTCTGAACGAATCTTTTCAGTCAAGTGATAGCCCATAAAGATAATCCCATCGACTTGTTTTGAAAAGAGAGTGTTGACTACTGAAACTTCCTTTTCATCATCCTCATCACTATTTGCTAGGACAATGTTATACTTGTACATTTCAGCAATGTCGTCAATCCCCTTAGCAAGCGTTGAGAAATAACCATTGGTAATGTTAGGAATCACAACTCCGACTGTCGTTGTTTTCTTGCTAGCTAAACCACGGGCTACCGCATTTGGACGATAGTCCAAGCGATCAATCACTTCTAGGACTTTTTTTCGAGTGTTCTCTTTAACATTCTTGTTGCCATTAACGACACGGCTAACTGTTGCCATTGAAACCCCTGCTTCACGGGCGACGTCATAAATCGTTACTGTATCATCTGTATTCATTCCGTTTCCTTTCTATAATGAAAATTTCGTTTTCACGCATCTACTTACTCCATTTTATCACTTATTGTAAACACTTTCAAGTATTTTTTAGAGAAACTTTGAAAAAATTTCACAGTTTATTCCCATTTTGAAAAAGCAATTACGATTTCTTGATTTTTAAGACATTTTGCTGTATGATAAGGAAAATAAAAGGGGGATGAAAACATGGCTTTTACAAATACACAGAGACGTTCCGCTAGTTTTGGTGTCGTGACCAGCCTGCCTGACGATGTCATTGACTCTTTATGGTATATTATCGATCATTTCCTGAAAAATGTCTTTGAATTAGAAGAAGAGCTTGAGTTTCAACTGCTCAACAATAAGGGGACCATCACCTTCCATTTTTCTAGCCAGCACCTTCCGACTAGCATCGATTTTGATTTCAATCATCCTTTTGATCCGCTTTACCCTCCTAGGGTCCTTGTTTTAGACCTGGATGGCAGAGAAACCATCCTCCTTCCAGAAGAAAATGACCTATTTTAAAAACTCTAGCTTCTCGGCGCAAACTGCTGATGAACTAGAGTTTTCTTTTTCTAATAAATGGATCGACTAACAACTAGACCATTGGGTTTTGTATACTCTAAATCAAGGTAATCCTGATAAGTCCCTGGCACAATGAAACCTTGGGGACTCAATATATCAGTTCCAGCTTTTCCCACGATAGAGTCTGCTAGCAGAACACAATTGGTACTGAGAACAAAGTAGGTCTTAAACTCGGATGAGCTGAATTTATAGAGGGTCGCATCTGCTTCCTCTTTTAGTTGGTAGGAGTAGGTATGCTTTACCTCTCCCTCTCTTCTTTTCATCAACTGCGAGCTTGGTTCCCAAGGAATTAACAGGTCTTCTATCTCCGCTAAACGCGCTTGGATAGCTGCTTTCTGTTGCTCCGTCAAACTCAGGCCATAAGCAAACAAGGTCTTCTGACTTTCCCTCTTGCAAAGCTCGATGTACTTCCCCCGATTGGCCTTAAACAGAACACCGTCTCCAACCATGCCGAATAAACGCTCCGAGTGGGGATCATAGGAACCATAGGAAATAACCTTCCCTTGATAACAAATATCCACATGTCCCATAGCAAGGAAGAAAGAGGTTTCTGAGGTATGGACAAAAATTTCCAGATCAACCGTCTGGTCGTTTTTTCTTTCTGAATGAACTTCTCCTTCTTGACTTTCATGATTTGCCAGCCACTCATTTAGTTTTCGTAAGGTACTGATAGGGATCAGAGCCGTCACAAAGATCGGCAGAGTCATTCGCATACGTCGTTTCAGCTTGGGATTGTTTTCTATCCTTTCAAAAAAGAAACCGTCCCGGAGGCTACTAGCTCCTAGCATGAGCAAGTAAAATCCAAGCAAGAGCAATTCAAAATTCGCTGCATCGTGAAAAGGAGAGATGCTATAAAGCCCGAATCCTATCATCCATACAGCATCGAAGAGATGATGAAGCCGAGGATGAATAGTATTTTTTCGATAGAGAGACCAGGTCACAAGACTAATGATGCCCGTAAACAGCTGGTAGCTCGCAATGATAAAGACCAAGAGATAGAGGGCAAGGTCTTGCAAGATGATAGAGTCAAACACCAGAGCCGCAACCGCCAGCTTGCCCAAGGTTACAAAGATATTTTCCCGACGTTTTTTATCCTGAAACCAGCGAGTCAACAAGTGCCAAACCGCTGACAAGGAAAAGTAGCCCATCAGCAACTGGTATCCCATTCTCGGAATAACTTGTCCAAATCGGATCAAGAGAAGCCCTAAAACAATAGCAAGTAGTCCCTCCCCGATACTCTTCCACTTGCTATAGGTTTCAGAAAACTTAGGCATTTTCTTGCTCCAACTGGTCAACCAAGTAACGAATTGGTTGTTTTAAGATTGGATGGATAAAATGGGGAGCTATTTCCACTAACGGCTCAAGAACAAAGAGGCGTTCTGCTATATAAGGATGAGGCAATATGAGCTCGTCTGTGTAAATAATCTGGTCCTCCATAAAGAGTAGGTCCAAATCAATCAAACGAGGCCCCCAATGCACCTCTCGAACCCGTCCCATTTCTGACTCAATAGCTAATAATGTTTCTAACAAGACTGGTGCTGGTAGCCAAGTCTCTACTTCAATCACCTGATTAGCAAAGCTATCCTGATCCACACCTCCCCAAGGCTCTGTCGCCAAGACACTGGACTCCTTGAGAATATGGATACCTCGAGCTCGCAGTTTGTCAATAGCTTGTTCTAAGTTTGCTTGCTTGTCCCCCATATTGCTTCCTAGGGCGATAAAGGCTCGCTGCTTACGACGGTGAATGGTTACCGAGCAGGTATCCAACGGTAAATGCACTGGAGCCCAAGGCTTTTTTAGTTCCAACTCAATCTCTTGGACAAGAGGATAAGTCTCAAAGGTACGTTCAACTAGTTTGTAGGCTACCGTTTCAATCAAGTCCTCACTCGTTTCCTGAAACCAAGTCGTCCACTGCTGACACAATTCTCCGTAATGGACAGAAGCTGTCAAATCCAATTCTGTCGCCGCCTTGGTCATATCATAAGATAAGCTTGCGGAAATAACAAACTTCTGCCCCAATTCCTTCTCACTAGGGAAAAGACCATGATAGGCAAAAATTTCCAAATCTTTAATCTGCAGTTGATCCATAACTAGTCCTTTCTAGAAAAATCCGCCCAAAGCGGATTCTTTTTATACTCAATGAAAATCAAAGTGCAAACTAGGAAGCTAGCCGCAGGCTGCTCAAAACACTGTTTTGAGGTTGCAGATGGAAGCTGACGTGGTTTGAATTTGATTTTCGAAGGGTATTATAGTCCCATTAAACGATAAGCCTGATCTCTTAGGTCCTTATCTGTTTCAAATAGACCACGAGCGACTGTTGTCAAAGTCGCAGTACCTGGTTTTCTGACACCACGCATGCTCATACACATATGTTCCGCCTCAATGACAACAAAGGCTCCCTTGGCCCCCAGATAGTCCATCAAGGCATCGGCCACTTCAATATTCAAACGTTCTTGAATCTGTGGTTTTTTAGAATAAACTTCAACCGTACGGGCAAGTTTGGACAAGCCTGCCACACGGCCATCTGGAATGTAGGCAATGTGGGCTCTACCATAAAATGGCAAAAAGTGGTGTTCACACATGGTGTGGAAAAAGATATCCTTTTCCACTACCATATTATCATCGATAATCTCAAAGGATTTTGACAAATGTTCCTCAGCAGTTTGGCCAAGGCCTGAAAAAATCTCTTGGTACATACGGGCTACACGAGCAGGTGTTTCCTGCAAGCCCTCGCGGTTAGCGTCCTCACCAACAGCCTCGATAATCATTTTTACAGCCGTTTCAATCTTTTGTGTATCCATTCTCGTTCTTCCTCTCCATTAGATAGGCTCTCACTTGGCTCAAGAAATACAAGGAACCTGTGACAATCCTAACTGTTTGTTTCTCTTCATTTTTATCTGTCAATTTCTGCTCTAGAAAATCCTGCCAACCTTGGTAATTGAGATTTCTAGACTTGACTGTCTCTTTCAGCACGCTTTCATCCGTCGCTCGACTATCGTCAAAATGTGTCAGGGTAAGCTCGGTATCTGGCATTTCCCCTAGCAAGTCCAGCATATCATCCAAGGCCTTGGTTTTGATGCAGGTAAAGAGGATTTCCTTATGATAATCCGCAAAGCGTTCTTGCAAGGTTGCTAGTAAAGCCTTGATAGCATGGGGATTGTGGGCCCCATCCAAAATCATCAAGGGGTCGCTAGACACGACCTCCAAACGCCCTGGCCATCTGGTTTCTTTCAAAGCTTGAGCAACCAAGTCATTACTTGCTAATTCTCGCCCAGTCTCCTGACAATAAGTGTCTAAGAGAGCAAGCGCCATCCCCGCATTCTCTATCTGGTGCAAACCAAGCAGACCTGTTTGAAAGCGACCTTGTCTGACAGAACTGGTATAATCAAAGATTTCGCCCGCTACCACGCTTTCTTGATGACGAACCTGGTAATCACTCCCATAGGCAAGTCTCGGCGCATTTTTAGATTCTGCAATAGGGTCGATCACAGTCAAGGCTTCAGGAACAATATGACCTGTCACCAAGGGAATACCTTGTTTGATAATACCAGCCTTCTGCTCTGCTATGGCTTCCAAGGTGTCACCAAGTAGGGCCACATGATCCAGTCCAATGGTCGTAATTCCTGTCAAAATTGGCTGGCAGACATTAGTACTATCCAAAAGACCACCCATGCCGACTTCCATGATAGCCACATCTACTTGTTCTGAGGCAAAGTAATCATAAGCTAGGGCAGTGATAATCTCAAACTCGGTTGTTCCCTGCAAATTGTAAGCAGATTCCCCCTCAAGCAAAGACTGATAGTCTGCCATGAGGGCTTCTAGCCTAGCCTCGGGAATGGATTCCCCATTAATGCTAATCTGATCCGTATAATGAATAAGATAGGGCGAGCTGAACACCCCAACTCTTAGACCTAGCTTTTCCAGCATCTTTTTCAAAAAAGCAATGGTAGACCCCTTACCATTGGTCCCGCCGATATGGATGACCTTAAGTTTGAGATGGGGATTGCCTCGCAGAGCTAGGAGTTCCACCATTCGTTCCAAACCAAAATGCGGTTGGTCCGTCCGGTAGTGGGCAATCCACTGATTGTTTTGAATTTCGTTCATCTTATTTATATTGTTTTAAATCTAGATTTTCTGCATCATCTGCCAAACGAATGGCTGACGCAATTTCAACCGCCATCCTGTGACTGGCTACATCGTGCACGCGCACCACTTCCACACCCTGTCTCGCAGCGATACTGGTTACATGAGCCGAAGCTGTGTCCCGATTGCGGAAACCAAGTTCGGTCTCAGGATTAACTTCAAAGCCATTTTCTTCTAGGATATTAATGACAAACCGCTTGCGCGAAACTCCAAGAAAGATCGGATAGCCTTTCTGATGGAGTTTATCCAGATCCCGTAGAAGAAGCAGATTTTCTTTCTTAGTCAGACCAAAGCCAATTCCTGGATCCAGCAAAATGTTTTCTCTTGCTATCCCAGCTTGGTTCGCTCTCGCTAGAGCACGTTCAAAGAAAGCCTCCATCAAGTCTTCGATTGGCATTTTTTCAAAGTCAGCTAACTCTTCCTCTGTAAAAGCTTGCCCAAAACCAAAATGAGGAAATATGAGCGAACTAGGGTGCTGAGGTCGAGCCATAACTGGATTAAACATGATAACCACTTTTGCTCCAGCCTTCGCAACCACATCCGCCATTTTCTCATCTCCCATGAGACCAGTGATATCATTGACCAAATTGGCACCAGCTTTCAAAGCAGTCTCTGCCACCTGACTTTTCCAAGTATCGATGGAAATGAGAACATCACTTTCCTCACGGATAGCTTTAATCACTGGAACAACACGCTGGATTTCCTCTTCTATCCCAACATAGCTACTGCCCGGCCGAGTTGCCGGCCGAGTTGATTCTCCACCGATATCTAGCATGCTCGCTCCTTCTGCTATCAATTTACGAGCCTGCTGGAGTGCCTGCTCAAGAGCAAAAAACTGACCACCATCTGAAAAGGAATCTGGCGTCACATTGATAATTCCACAAATGGCTGTTTTTTTGTGGTTGACTTTATTGGACATAACGGTTACTCCCTTAAGGTTCTCTACCATATTATCTCTCTATTTTACCATAAAAAGAAAAAAGATGGACACTTTAGTATTCATCTTTTCCAAGTAGGCCAATGGTTTAGAATGATAGACCTAGATTTCTACTAATCAATACCAATAAGGCCAACAAACAAAATGCAATACCATTGAGAATCATATGAAGCAAAATGGACATCTCTAAACGCTCAGTCTTATAGGCTGTCCAAGTCAAAACCGTTGACATTCCTCCATAAATAATCACAGAAGGTAGATTGGTTGGCATATGGAGCAAGGCAAAGACAATTGCACCAACAACAAAGCCAAGTTTTTCTTTTCCACGGAAGATCTTTTTTGGAATAATCCCACGACACAAAATTTCTTCACAAATCGGCGCAATCAAGACTAATAGGAAGAAAGTTGAAATCAAAGAACTATTCTGAACCAAACCATTCAGTATTGATTGGTTACTGGTTGTTACCTCATTTGTTAGTCGAAGCAGGAGTGAACCCAAGAGATTTGTCGCAAAAATCACCAGATAACTCAACACCAAGCGAGCCAAGTCTTTTGCCTTAAAAAAGGATAGATTAAAAGTAGCAAGTTGTGTTTTTCGTGCACCAATAATGAATACAATCAAAACGACTATGGATAAAGCACCTACTAAGAGCCCTGACTGTAAAATCGGAAACTGTTTGTTTGCTAAAAACAAAGAAAGTCCTATAGGAAATTGAGATAGAACAAAAGCTACCAAAAGGATGAGCACCCATTTCCCTCTGTTCAAAACCTCTTGCCAAATCGTCTTATCTTTCATGATGTACCTCCTTATAAGAAAAAGGGGAGACTCCCCTTTTTCTATTATACCATTTATAGCGCCATACTGATATAGTTAAGGATAAACAAGGCATCCAAAATCCAAATCATCACGTGCACATCCTTGGCTTGACCTTTGACAACTTTTGTCAAGGTATATGTCAAGAAACCAACAGCAATCCCTTGTGTGATAGAGTAGCTGAATCCCATAAAGATTGATGTGAAGAAGGCAGGAACCGCTTCAGCCATATCATCCCAAGGGATATTTTTCAAGTTAGAAAGCATCATGATTCCGACGATAATCAAAATTGGAGCTGTTGCAGCTGTAGGAACAATCGCTAGAAGTGGGCTAAAGAAGCTAGATAGAGCAAAACAGATCGCAACCACTAGGGCTGTCAAACCAGTACGTCCACCAGCACCGATACCCGCCGCAGACTCAACATAGGTCGTAACGTTTGAAGTACCTGCAATGGCACCTACCGAAGTTGCCACCAAATCAGAGTATAGAGCCTTGTCCAATTTAGCGGACTCATGGTTTTCTCCACTTGTCGCAACGATACCAACTTTTTCACCAGTACCAATAAGAGTACCAATTGTGTCAAAAATATCCGTTAGTGAGAAGGCAAGAATAGCCATCAAGGTTTCTGGTAAACGTGAAGTGTTTGAAATCAAAGATCCTAAACCTTCTGAACCCAGAGCAGCACCAAACAAAGTTCCTAAATCATTAACCGCTGCTGAAAGATTATTGCTAGCAAAGTCGATCCCTGACAATTTGACAACACCAACAGCAATGGCAAGCACAGTCGTTGTTAAAATAGAAAGAATGATTCCACCCTTGATGCCTTTAACAACAAAGAAAATGGTAATAGCCAAACCTGCAAGAGCCACCAATACGGCTGGAGTATTGAAGTCTACCAATCCTGGAACAGCTGCGGAGTTTGCAGTAAGTGCAGCTTGAGCCTTGTCTGCTCCTTCACCTGCTACCGTATAAGTACCTGGATCGATTGAGAATTTCAAGAGACCAGCATTCTTAATTCCAACATAGGCAAGGAAAACACCAATACCAGCCGAAATAGCTGAACGAAGTGTTGTTGGAATAGATTCGATGATCATTTTACGAACATTTGTTAAGGTAATAATCAGTGAAATAATTCCACAAATGAAGACCATACCAAGAGCTTCTTTCCAAGTATAGCCCATCCCAAATACAACTGTAAATGTAAAGAAGGCATTTAGTCCCATACCTGGTGCTTGTGCGTACGGCAAATTAGCATAGAAAGCCATCATCAAAGTACCGACTACAGAACCGATAATCGTTGCCAAGAACACACCTTGAACAGGCATACCCGTTTGGGAAAGCATTTGAGGGTTTACAAAGAGAATATAACTCATTGCAAAGAATGTTGTTAAACCAGCAAGCACCTCTGTACGAACATCTGTCCCGTGCTCTTTTAGTTTAAATAGTTTGTCCATCTTTAATCTCCTTTTGTTTTTTACGAACAATATTAGTATTATATCATTTATCATTCACCTTTTCAATATATTTGTTTGATTTATTTAACAAATCAAAGCAACTGAGTTTTTGTTCTTATCTGCTTTTCTTCCTTCTTTTTGATATAATAGAAGACATCTTATCTGGAATCTACTAGGAAGGTTTATATGACTAAAAAAATTATTGCAGTCGATTTGGACGGAACCCTGCTGAATAGTGAAAGCAAGCTCTCCGATTTTACCAAAAAGACAATCAAAAAAATTACTGAAAAGGGGCACCATGTTGTCATCACGACAGGTCGTCCGTATCGTATGGCAAAAGACTTCTACCGTGAGCTAGAATTGCATACTCCCATGATTAACTTTAATGGTTCCCTCACTCATCTACCCGAACAGACTTGGGCGCATGAAAAGTGCTTGACCTTGGACAAAAAATACCTCTTGGACATGGTCCAACGCAAAGAGGATATCCAAGCTGACTTTATTGCTGGAGAATACCGTAAGAAATTCTACATTACAGCTCCTAATGAAGAAATCGCAGATCCAAAATTATTTGGTGTGGAAAATTTCCAACCCGAAAATCAATTCAAGCCTGAACTGGTGACCAAGGACCCCAACTGCATCCTCTTGCAAACAAGAGCTGAGGACAAATACGCTCTAGCAGACGAGATGAATCGTTTTTATCAACACCAACTATCCATCAATACTTGGGGAGGCCCCCTCAACATCCTCGAGTGTACTCCCAAAGGGGTAAACAAGGCCTTTGCCCTCGAATATTTGCTCAATGTGATGAATCGTGACAAAAAAGACTTAATTGCCTTCGGCGATGAGCAAAACGATAGGGAAATGCTGGCTTTCGCAGGCAAGGGATATGCCATGAAAAATGCCAATCCTGCTCTTCTTCCATATGCAGACGAACAACTTCCTCTGACCAACGAAGAAGACGGAGTTGCCCACGCTTTACAAAATTTATTCCTATAAAAGGAAAAGGACAGATTGCATAGGGCAATCTGTCCTTTTGTTTTCATTCTTTTTTCATAAAGGCAATTTATTTTCTGTATTTTTATATTAAATTTTCTATTACCATTTTCATTTACCTCTCAAAATTATCGATATATTAATATTTTTAAAAAGTCATTCTATGAAAACTTTTACATCTTTTTAGAAAAAGTAGTTGATTTTTATATGAAAACGGTTTATACTTAAAGTTAGGCTTAAAGTTTTCTTAAACATATAGTCAAACATTTTATAAGGAGGAATGACAATAATGAGTATCGGAATCATTATTGCGAGCCACGGCGAATTTGCTGCGGGTATTCATCAGTCAGGATCTATGATCTTTGGTGAACAAGAAAAGGTTCAAGTTGTAACCTTTATGCCAAATGAAGGTCCAGATGACCTTTACGCTAAATTCAACAACGCTGTGGCTGCATTTGACGCAGAAGATGAGGTTCTAGTATTGGCTGACCTTTGGAGTGGATCTCCATTCAACCAAGCTAGCCGCGTAATGGGAGAAAATCCAGAACGTAAGTTTGCCATCATCACAGGACTGAACTTGCCGATGTTGATCCAAGCCTACACAGAGCGCCTTATGGACGCGAATGCAGGTGTGGATAAAGTCGCTGCGAATATCATTAAAGAAGCCAAAGATGGCATCAAGGCTCTTCCAGAAGAGCTTAACCCAGTTGAGGAAGTTGCAAGTGCTGCAGCTGCTCCAGTTGCACAAGCTGCTATTCCAGAAGGAACAGTTATCGGTGACGGTAAACTGAAAATCAACCTTGCTCGTCTAGACACTCGTCTCCTTCACGGTCAGGTTGCCACTGCTTGGACTCCAGATTCAAAAGCAGATCGTATCATCGTTGCTTCAGACAACGTTGCAAACGACGATTTGCGTAAAGAATTGATCAAACAAGCAGCTCCAAACGGAGTAAAAGCTAACGTTGTCCCAATCCAGAAATTGATCGACGTTGCAAAAGACCCACGTTTCGGCGAAACTCATGCCCTTATCTTGTTTGAAACACCTCAAGATGCACTTCGTGCTATCGAAGGTGGCGTGCCAATCAAGACCCTTAACGTTGGTTCTATGGCTCACTCAACAGGTAAAACAATGATTAACAACGTTTTGTCTATGGACAAAGAAGACGTTGCAACCTTTGAAAAAATGCGTGACCTCGGTGTTGAATTTGACGTACGTAAAGTACCAAACGACACGAAAAAAGATTTGTTTGACTTGATTAAGAAAGCAAACGTTCAATAATGTTAATCTGTTTCGATCATTTTTGAAAACAGGATTAAATACTTTATTAAAACTAAATAGAAAAGGAATAAAACCATGTCAGATATTTCAATCATTTCTGCTATCTTGGTTGTAGTTGTTGCCTTCCTTGCAGGTCTTGAAGGTATCCTCGACCAATTCCAATTCCATCAACCAATCGTCGCATGTACCCTTATCGGACTTGCAACTGGTAACCTCGAAGCAGGTGTTATGCTTGGTGGATCTCTTCAAATGATCGCCCTTGGTTGGGCAAACATCGGAGCTGCCGTAGCTCCTGACGCTGCTCTTGCATCTGTTGCTGCAGCAATCATCTTGATCAAAGGTGGTAACTTTACTACTGAAGGTATCGCCGTTGCAACAGCAACAGCTATCCCTCTTGCCGTAGCTGGACTTTTCTTGACTATGATTGTTCGTACAATCTCAGTTGCCTTGGTTCACACTGCTGACGCTGCTGCTAAAGAAGGAAATATTGCGGCTGTTGAACGTGCTCACTTTGTTGCACTTCTTCTTCAAGGTCTTCGTATTGCAATCCCTGCTGCCTTCCTTATCGCTATCCCAGCTTCTGCTGTTCAAGATGCTCTTAAATTGATGCCAGACTGGTTGAACGGTGGTATGGCTGTCGGTGGTGCTATGGTCGTTGCCGTTGGTTACGCTATGGTTATCAACATGATGGCAACTCGTGAAGTATGGCCATTCTTCGCTATCGGTTTTGCTCTTGCAGCAATCTCTCAATTGACTTTGATTGCCCTTGGTGTCATCGGTGTTGCCCTTGCCTTCATCTACCTTAACCTTACAAAACAAGGTGGAAACGGTGGCGGCGGAGCTGCAACTTCTAACGACCCAATCGGTGATATCCTAGAAGACTACTAGAAAGGGGAACAATCATGGCTGAAAAAATTCAATTATCAAAATCAGATCGTCAAAAAGTTTGGTGGCGTTCACAATTCCTTCAAGGTTCTTGGAACTACGAACGTATGCAAAACTTGGGTTGGGCTTACTCATTGATCCCAGCTATCAAAAAATTGTACACTAAAAAAGAAGACCAAGCGGCTGCTCTTGAGCGCCACCTTGAATTCTTCAACACTCACCCATACGTCGCTGCTCCAATCATGGGGGTTACTCTTGCACTTGAAGAAGAGCGCGCTAACGGTGTTGAAATCGACGACGCGGCTATCCAAGGGGTTAAAATCGGTATGATGGGACCTCTTGCTGGTATCGGTGACCCAGTATTCTGGTTTACAGTTCGTCCTATCCTTGGAGCTCTTGGTGCATCACTTGCTGCATCTGGTAACCTTGTTGGTCCACTTCTCTTCTTCTTCGGATGGAATGCTATCCGTATGGCCTTCCTATGGTACACACAAGAGTTCGGTTACAAAGCTGGATCTGAGATCACTAAAGACATGTCTGGTGGTATCTTGAAAGACATCACTAAAGGTGCTTCTATCCTTGGTATGTTCATCCTTGCCGTTCTTGTACAACGTTGGGTATCCATCAACTTCACTATCAACCTTCCAGGCAAACAATTGTCAGAAGGTGCCTACATCAACTTCCCAGAAGGTCCTGTTACAGGAGCTGAGTTGAAGGGCATTCTTGGTCAAGCGCTTAGTGGTATGAGCCTAGATAGAGTTCAACCACAAACGCTTCAAGGTCAGTTGGACTCATTGATTCCAGGATTGATGGGACTTCTCCTTACTTTCCTTTGCATGTGGTTGCTTAAGAAAAAAGTATCTCCAATCACAATCATCCTTGCCCTCTTTGCAGTTGGTATCGCAGCTCGTTTCTTCGGTATCATGTAATCTCGGTGAGAATATATAAACAAAAAAGAATCAGGATTAAACCTGATTCTTTTTATGTATCAACTTTTTCTCCTAGTAAGATAATGAAAGCACCCAATCACCACTGCTAGTATGGCAACATAGAGTAGCTGTTTGGCTTCTAAAGGCACAAAAGCTCCCTGTAGGATAAAAGTATTGGCAAGTACACCAACAAGGGCTGCAAGGCTCAAAAACGTGAGCAAAAGCATCTTGTATCGATTAAAAGGCAAGCTGACCTTGGCAACTAGACACAGACCATTGATCAGGGCAAGGAGGAAGCAAATAAATTTGACCTGACCTGGGACAGTGATAAAGAAATTGGTCAAAAGAACACTAGCAACCAGAACGCCACCACCAATCGCCGCGTTGGTTAGGATATCTCTCATAAAGTGAGTGCTAACCTTTTCTTTATTGGACTCAAAAGTCAGGAAGAAGGATGGAATCCCAATCGTAATGGCTGAAATGATTGTAAACTGAATGGGGATAAAGGCAAATTCCAAACCAAATACCACACTCAAAATGGCAAAAACGATGGAGAAGAAGGTCTTTGTTAGAAAAAGAGAGGCTACCTTTTGGATGTTATTGATGACACGGCGTCCTTCCATCAAGATATCATAAAATACTGCAAAGTCATCTGTGAGAAAAACAATATTGGATACACTTTTGGCTGCGCTAGTAGCACCATTCATAGCAAAACTGATATCTGCTTTCTTGAGAGCCAGAACATCATTGACCCCGTCACCACTCATGGCAACTGTCTTACCCGCATTTTGCAAAATAGATACCATCTTTTGCTTCTGTTCAGGTGTCACACGTCCAAAGATATCGTGTTCCAAGACCACTCTTTCAAAGTCATCATCGCTCACCTTGGTCATATCAATCGCACGGGCTGATTCTTTAAATCCTGCCTTACGAGCCACCCCATATACAGCCACATGATTATCACCACTGATAATCTTCACTTCAACACCTTGAGATTCGAAATAGTCAAAGGTTTCCTTGGTATTATCCTTAATCTCATCTGACAGAACGACGTTACCTAGTAATTCCATATTGGCTGGGGTAGTAATCTGGTCCTTGCTATGAGCGAGTGTCAAGATTCGAAAACCTTGCTGTTTTAGATGTTCATAGTAAGGATCCATCGGCTGGGTAAAGCCTAGAAATTCATAGGCTCCGAAGAAATAGGTCCCACCCTCTTTTACTTGGACAAAGGAATACTTGTTTTTGCTTGAAAAGGCACCGACTTCTTGAACTTCCCACTTTTTCTCACAGGTTAAGTAAGTCTTCAGAGCCCGCGAAGTTGCATTTTCATCCTCGAAATAAGCCAGATAAGAAGATAGTTTCTCTGCTACATTAGCATCCATTTCTTGGACCTTCATATTACCAGTCGTGATGGTACCTGTCTTATCAAAACAAAGAACATCTACTCGCGCCAAGGTCTCCACACAGTATAGCTCCTGCACTAGAACCTTCTTTTTAGCCAACTTCATGGCTGCTACTGCTAGAGAAACGCTGACTAAGAGAATCAAACCCTCTGGAATCATGCCGACCAAGGCACCTGAACTTCCCAATACAATTTCAACATAAGACCGTCCTAGACTAAAACCTCTGACATAGAGCAGAATGGCAACTGGCACCAGCAAGATCGAGACGATTTTTAAAATCTTATCCATGTAATCGCGTAGTTGAGAAGGGTATTTTTTGAATTCCTTGCTGGATTTTGCGAGTTTGTTGATATAACTATCGGGTCCGACCGCCGTTGCCGTAACCAGACAAGTACCGCTAACGACATTGCTTCCGCTCATCAGCTGGTCACCAACCGTTTTAAAGACAGAATCACTCTCACCAGTCAGCAAAGACTCATCCACTTCAATATTTCCTTCAAGTACTTCTGCATCGACAGGCACCTGATCACCCAGATTGAGATACAGGTACTCACCCAGAACGATGTCCTCTGGATCAATCTCAATCGTTTGGCCATCTCGGTTGACTCTGTACTTACTTTTACCAAGCAAACTTAGCTTTTCTAGAGCATTTTTTGAACGCACTTCTTGGAAAATCCCAATGGCTGTATTGATAGCAATCACACCTAAAAAGAGCATATTTTCAAATCGCAAGGTTGTGGCTACCAGAACTGCCAGAGCCAAGTTCATGGCATTAAAGAAGGTAAAGATATTTGAAACGACGATTTCCTTGGTTGTTTTGTAGGGTTTAATGTCGCTGATATTTCGTTGACGATCCTTGATGTCTTGGCTACTTAAATACTTCATTTCTACTCCGATATCCTTTTGTACTACTATAATAACACATATCCTTTTCTCTGTCACTTAAAGACTCAAAATAAGAAGAAGTCCCTTGGCAAGCATCATCTATCGCCACTTTAAGAAGGACTTAAAAAGAAGCTAGGATTTTCCTAACCTCTTTTCTTTATGCTTTATTCTGCCAAGGCTCCCATTGGGTCCCATGGTGCAAGTACGATTGGTTCTGCTTCATAGGCAGCTTTTTCTTCTGCTGTCAGCAATTCTTTGCGGACAACAATTTGGTAAGTGTATTCGTCCATCCAAGCGTCTGAGGCAACAAAGTAACCATCTGTACCGACCTTGTCTCCCCATGAGTTTTCAACCTTCCACTTGATTGATTTGCCATTTTCGTCCAAGTCCACACCTGTCAAGACCATGGCGTGAGTCATCAAGCTTTCGCTGTAGTCCAAACGTCCAGCCTTGTCTTGAGTGAGTTGAATATCCATACTTGATTCAAAGTCATAAACATCTGTCGCAAGGATTCCAGCTTTGCGGTTGCTAAGCTGGCCGACATCTGAACCAAACCAAACAGTCTCACCTGTTTGCATTTGGGCAATCGCCAATTCTTTCAAGCGCTCCATTGGAACGTTGATGTAGCGAACTGCACGGCTACCAACCACATTTCCCAACATCTCAACTGTGTAAGATTTGCCGTAAGGTTTGTCAACAGTTGGGGCGTTGATAACAGAAACGTAGTCTTCTAGAGGAATATTGACATATTTCTTGTAAAATTCTTGTGGTGTGATACCCTTTTCGCTTTGGTAATTGTTATCCTTATCGCGATAAGCAAAGTCAAATTTACGCGGTGGAAGTCCTAGTGACATAGCAAGGAAGTTAAAGATTTCTTGCAAGAGGTCTTCTTTCTTAGCTTGAACAGTCGCTTGGTCCGCACCAGAAGCAAGCAAGTCACGCAAGATTTGGGCATCTTGACGGAGCAATTTATTGAGGATGGCATTGAGCTCACGGCTATTACTAGATGAAACAGACTCAGGGTAAACTGACTTAGGAACGACACCGTATTTCTCAAAGAGGGCAACAACCATATCCCATTGACCACCGTCTTGTTGAGGAGTTTGGAGTAGGAAGCTAACCTTGCGGCTCGTCAATTCTTGGTCTGCAGTCGCAATCACTTGCTCCAAGAACCAGTTGGATTTCTCGTACTTGTCCCAGAAGAATGTGTGGGCTTGTGACAACTCAAAGTTTTCCAGTTTGTATTGAGAGATGAGTTTGTGGCGGAAGGTGTTGAGAGCTGCAAACATCCAGCAACGACCAGACGCTTTCTGGTTAGTAACCTTGTCCTTGGTCAAATCCAATGAGAAAACAGGTGTATTGTCTACATGGCTTTGACGACGTTCTAGGGCTGCAAAAATTCCGTTGTGGCTGGCAGCATTTTCGATCGCTTGGTATTTGACATTTGCTTCATAGTTGGCAAATAGTTTATCTGTAAATGATTCTTGAATCGCGTTCATAGATTCCTCCTTTTATTCTACTGTCTATTATAACTCTTTTCACAAATGAAGCAACTGAAAAATGAAAAAGGCAGGGACTTTCTCCCTCACCTTTTCTAACATAATCCAAACTAAGCAATACTAGCAAGGAGATTCTCTAACTCCTCCCTGGTCAGGCGACGCCATTCTCCTCGTTCTAAGTTCTCATCCAAAACTAAAGTTCCCATCGTCAAACGTTGCAAGTCCACGACTTCCTTACCACAGTATGCTACCATGCGTTTAACCTGATGAAACTTCCCTTCAGCAATGGTCACACGAACCAGACTTTGATTCTTTACTGAATCTACCGACACAAGCTCCAATTTAGCTGGCTGGCAGGTAAAGTCCTTGAGCGAAATGCCCTTGGCAAATGTATCCACATCTTCTTGGCTCATGATGCCTTCGACTTGAGCCAAATAGGTCTTATCCACATGACGTTTGGGTGAAAGAAGGGCATGGGCCAGCTGACCGTCATTGGTCAAGAGCAGAAGACCATGCGTGTCAATATCCAAGCGCCCGACAGGAAAAACTTCCTTGGCGCGAGCATAGTCATCTAACAAGTCTAAAACTGTTCTATGTTTGGTATCTTCAGTTGCTGAAATGACTCCTTGGGGCTTGTTCATCATGTAGTAGACAAACTCTTCATACTCTAGCACTTGGCCATCAAAGCGAATCTCATCTCTTTCTTCATTAATCTGCAGTTTAGCTGACTTTTCTTTTTTACCATTTACCGTCACGCGCCCAGCCTTGAGCAAGTTTTTGACTTCTGTCCGACTCCCCACAGCACAGGCAACTAAAAATTTATCTAATCTCATAGAACTATTATATCATACTCAAAAGGAGGCTGGTACAATGACCAACCTCCTTTTCTTTTCATACTCTTCAAAAATCTCTTCAAACCGCGTCAACTTCCATCTACAACCTCAAAACAGTGTTTTGAGCTGACTTCGTCAGTTCTATCTATAACCGCAAAGCAGTGCTTTGAGCAGCCTGCGGCTAGTTTCCTAGTTTGCTCTTTGATTTTCATTGAGTATCAGATTTAAGAACTTAACTTCCTCGTCTCCAGAAAATAGCTAAGACAACCATAGCACCCAAAACAGCTGGAACAATAGCTATCCCCGCTAGGTTTGGCCCCCAAGTTCCAAAAAGTAGGTGACCCAAAGAAGCACCAATCCAGCCGAGAAACATTTTTCCAAAGCATCCCATGCTCTCTCCACGATTGGTCAAAGCACCTGCCAAGAGTCCCACTAGGAGACCAACAAACATACTTCCAAGCATAGCTTCTCCTTAAATTGCCCAGTCTCCATTACGGAAGAGGGGTACGCGTGTTCCATCGTCACGGATACCATCGATATCCATTTGATTTGAACCAATCATAAAGTCCACGTGAACATCTGAACGGTTCAGTCCAGCAGCTTCAAGTTCTTCTTCGCTCATCTCTGCCCCACCAACGACGCTGGTCGCATAGGCCGCACCGATAGCCAAGTGGTTTGAAGCATTCTCATCGAAAAGGGTGTTGAAGAAGGTAATGCCTGACTGAGAAATTGGGCTTGGATCGGGTACCAAGGCACATTCACCCAAGGCACGCGCACCCGCATTTTCAAAGACAAGGTCTTTCATGACCTGATTACCCTTTTCAGCAGTAATGTCTACGATTTGGCCATCCTTGAAGGTTACTTTAATACCTTCGATGATATTGCCATTGTAGCTAAGTGGTTTTGTAGAGGTTACATAGCCATCTGCACGACGGAAGTCAGGCGCTGTAAAGACTTCTTCTGTTGGCATATTTGGCAAGAATCCTTCCCCCTGTGCATTGATGGCTCCAGCTGATTCCCAAACGTGGTTTTTTGGCAAGCCAAGTGTCAAATCAGTTCCTGGTGCTGTGTAGTGAAGGGCTGAAAATTGCTCTTTATTAAGCATTTCTGCCTTACTCTTAAGAATGGCTGCATGCTCTTCCCAAGCCTTAACGGGATCTTCTTCATAGACACGACAAGTTTTAAAGATTTGGTCCCAAAGGAGATCGACTGCTTCTTCATCGCTCGCAGCATTTGGAAAGACTTTCTTAGCCCATTCAAGTCCAGCAGCGGCCGCCACTGTCCAGCTAACCTTGTTGGATTGAGTTGCGATACGCATTGGTTTCATCGCAAGTCCCATCGCTTTGGCAGAAGCTGAAAGCTTATCCGCATCCACTCCGTTCAAGGCACCTGGATCAGAAGAGCGGACACCGAGACGACTAGCCTTGTTCTCCAAGAGATAGTTCATCTCAGCAATCTTGTATTCTGGCACATTGTCCAGACGCTCCATCGGCGCGTGGAGGAATTTCTCGCGATTTACAAAGTCATCTGCCCATTGAACGATAACTTCGTGTGCTCCAAGTGCATAAGCTTCTTTGACGATTAAGTGAGCCAACTCACGTTGCTCCACATCGATAGAGAGAGCCAAAGTGTGACCCGGTTGCACATTCACACCGTTTGCAACCAACAATTTCGCATATTTTTCTAGATTTTCTTTAAAATTTGGTAAAACCATTCTATTCTTCCTTTTCTTTTGTTATTTCTCTTTAAACAAGGACAGCAGGCTAACTGCTGCCACAGTACCACAAATCAAAGCGGTCATTTTCAAAATCGTATCAGGGTCAAGATCCAGCTGGTAATCAAACACCTTTTGCGCTGGCTTATCCTGAGCGGAAATGGTAAGTTTCATAAAAACCTCTTTCTATATTTTAGAAAAACTCATCAAACAAACTCAACTGGTTATCCTCTGGCATATTACCAAGAATCCCCATTTCATCCATCTTTTCAACCAAGGTTGATGAAAGTCCACCACGCTTGCGCAGTTCAGTTTTAGAGAGGAACTCACCCTCTTCACGCGCACGCACCAACTGCTTAGCAACGTTCTCTCCCAGACCATCCATTGCTACAAATGGTGGGATGAGGGTATCTCCATCAATGATGAATTCAGTCGCATCACTATGATAGAGGTCTAACTTGCCAAACTTAAAGCCACGTTCCCACATCTCATTGACAATCTCAAGAGTTGTATAGAGGTCAATTTCCACATTAGAGGCTTCATTATTCTTCCGTTTTTCAGCGATCTCTTCCATTCTACGCTTGATGGCATCCAAGCCGGCACCCATGGTCTTGATATCAAAGGCTTTGGCGCGGATAGAGAAGTAAGCACAGTAATAATAAATCGGATGGTGAACCTTGAAGTAGGCTACACGCAAGGCCATCATAACGTAGGCTGCCGCATGGGCCTTAGGAAACATATACTTGATTTTCCCACAGGACTCGATATACCACTCTGGCACCTTATTGGCCTTCATGGCTTCGATATAGCCATTTCTCTCCTCTTCGGAAATCTTCAGCCACAAGCCCTTACGTACCCGTTCCATAATGGTAAAGGCCATCTTAGGCTCGAGGCCCGCATGCATGAGATAAACCATGATGTCATCCCGACAACCGATAACAGTCGATAGGTCCGCTATTCCTTGCTTGATCAAATCCTGGGCATTTCCCAACCACACATCAGTACCGTGGGACAGACCAGACAACTGAAGCAATTCCGCAAAGGTCGTCGGATGCGTTTCGTCTACCATCCCACGTACAAAGTTTGTTCCAAACTCTGGGATTCCCAGCATGCCCGTCGGCGTTCCGATTTGCTCCGGCGTCACCCCAAGCACATCAGTCCCAGAAAAGAGGGCCATGACACCTTCATCATCCATAGGAATTTCATTAGGATCAATCCCAGACAAGTCCTGCAGTTTCCGAATCATGGTCGGATCATCATGCCCCAGCACATCGAGTTTGAGGACGTTCTCATCGATATCGTGGAAGTTAAAGTGAGTCGTCTGCCATTCAGCCGTCACGTCATCCGCTGGATACTGAACAGGCGTAAAGTCGTAGACATCCATATAGTTAGGAATAACAACGATTCCTCCCGGGTGTTGTCCTGTAGTCCGCTTGACACCAGCAGCACCTTGAGCAAGGCGTTCCACCTCTGCATCACGATAGAACTTCCCGTAATCACGCTCATAGCCCTTGACAAATCCATAGGCAGTCTTGGCAGCCACCGTACCAACTGTTCCTGCACGGAAGGCATATTCCTCACCAAAGATATCACGCACATCCAAGTGGGCGCTAGGCTGATCTTCCCCCGAAAAGTTCAAGTCAATATCGGGAACCTTATCTCCATCAAAACCAAGGAAGGTCTCAAACGGAATATCCTGCCCATTTTTGCTGAGTTTGTGGCCACAGTTTGGACAGTCTTTATTTGGCATATCAAAGCCTGAACCGTAGGAACCATCCGTGATAAATTCACTGTACTGACACTGACCACAGACATAGTGAGGAGAGAGAGGATTGACCTCCGTAATCCCAATCATGGTCGCAACGAAACTAGATCCGACAGACCCACGGGAACCAACCAAGTAGCCCCGTTCATTGGAACGTTGCACCAGCATCTGCGAAGCCAGGTAAATAACGGCAAATCCATTCCCCAGAATGGAAGTCAATTCTTTTTCAATCCGCAAATCAACGATATCTGGCAGAGGATTTCCATAAATCTCAAAGGCCTTCTTATAGGTCAACTCAGCGACCGTTTCTTCAGCCTTATCGATAAAAGGCGTATACAAGTCACCCTTAACCACCTCAACGGGTTCAAAGATTTCTGCCAAGGCATTAGTGTTTTCAATAACTAGTTTGCGTGCTAAATCTTCGCCCAAGAAGGCAAATTCATCCAACATCTCATTAGTCGTTCGAAAATGAGCTTTTGGAAGAGGAGCTGGTTGGGCATGTTCACCGTGACCGATGGTTCGGTTAATCATAGCCCCCTGGCCCAAACTACGGACGATAATTTCACGGTAAATCTCTTCTTCTGGTTCGATATAATGAACATTACCCGTAGCCAGAACAGGCTTGCCAAGACGGTCTCCAACCTCTATCAAACTCTTGATAATGGTCTGAAGTTCCTCCATATCCTTGACCTGCTCTTTAGCAATCAAGGGAGCATAGATTGCTGGCGGCATGACCTCGATAAAGTCATAATACTTGGCCACCTCAACCGCTGCATCCACACCTTGGGAAACAACTGCGTCAAAAACTTCGCCCTCCGAGCAAGCCGACCCCAAAATCAAGCCCTCCCGATGGGCATCTAGAACTGTTCTCGGAATCCGTGGCACCCCTTCAAAGTACTTGGTATTGGACAAAGAAACCAGTTTAAAGATATTTTTTAGACCTACCTGATTCTTGACATAAATAGTCGCATGCTTGATCCGAGCTTTTTTATAAGAATCTGGACTAATCAAATCAATGTTTAGTCTAGCTAGGTTGGTCACACCATGTTTTTCTGCTACCTCTTTGATAAAGATGAAAAGCAAACGACCAGTAGCTTCCGCATCGTAGTTGGCCATGTGGTGGTGTTCAAGTGCTACACCAAAACGCTTAGTCAAAGGCCCCAAACCATGACGTTTATACTCAGGATAGAGATTTCTAGCAAACTCCAGCGTATCGATGACTGGCTGGCTAATCTTAGACAGACCATGACGCTCATAGTTGGCATTCATAAAACCAACGTCAAAGGTAGCATTGTGGGCGACTAAGACTGTATCCTTGCAAAATTCTTGGAATTCTTGCAAAACTTGTTCCAGTGGTTTAGCATTTTTGACATGATCATCTGTAATACCTGTCAACTCAGTAGTAAAGGCTGACAAGGGATGCCCGGGATTGATAAATTCATCAAATTCGGCAATAACATTTCCCTTATACATCTTAGAGGCCGCAACCTGAATCAGGTCATTATAGATGGCTGAAAGTCCCGTCGTTTCCACGTCAAAAACTACATAGGTCGCTTCTGACAAGTCCATCTCCACTTCGTTATAAACGATTGGAACACGATCCTCCACAATATTGGCTTCCATTCCATAGATCAACTGGATTCCAGCTTTCTTGGCCGCCTTATAGCCGTGTGGGAAAGATTGAACATTTCCATGGTCCGTGATGGCAACCGCCTTGTGTCCCCACTTAGCAGCTATCGCAACGATCTCCTCTACTTCTGGTAGAGCATCCATAGTCGACATATTAGTATGAGCATGAAACTCAACCCGACGCTCACCTTCTGGCATCAAATCCTTCCGCTCATAGTGAACAACTTCCTGCACATCCTGGACGTTCATGGTCAAATCACGTGTGAAGTTATTCATCTCCACATTACCACGAACTCGGAGCCAAGAATTCTTCTTAATGATGTCAAACTTCTGAGCTTCTTCTTCATTCTTAACCCATTTTTGCATTGAAAAACTTGAAGTGTAGTCTGTCATTTTAAAGTTGATCAAAACGCGACCAGTTCTGGTCACTTTATGTTCCACATCAAAAACGACCCCTTCAAAGACCAGACGATTTTCCTCAGTCGTCACGTCAATCATCTGGGTAACTTCAGCCTTATCTAGTTTAGGCTTGGCCATAGCCTTTTTAGCCTGAAAATCAAAGGCTGGCTTCTCTTCTACTGGAGGAGGAGCCATTTGTTCCAATTGCTCCATAGCTCGAAGCGCTTCCTCATTGGCAGCCTGAACAATCTGTTCATTCTCCACATGAAAGGCTTCCTGCTGCTCTTGTGTAAGGGCATCGTTCTTTTCTATTTGGCATACAAAGGCTGGGAAACCAAACTTTTCAAGTTGTTTCGCTAGATTAGGAAGATGATTCTTCTTAAAGTGTTCCTTATCAATCGCCTCGGAACCTTCAATAAAGAGTTGATTTCCCTCCGTACGAACTTGCAAATTCTGATAAAGAGATTTAAATCCTTGGCTTGCACACGGACCTTCAGAAAAAGCCTCCTTGTAGTAGGCCTGTAAGAGTTCATTAGAGAATTCTTGAGAAAGAGTCTTGATTTCAAAAACAGCTCGATTCCCTGTCTTAGAAAATTCTTCACAAAGCCCTTTCTTTAACTCCAAAAAGATTTCAATCGGTAAAATATTAGAAAATACAAAATGAAATTCCCAAATCTTACTAATTTTATGAACCACAACACGCTCAATTCTTGCATCAACAAGAGCAGGATCCCGTTTCAATTGATCAGAGATTCCCAATTGATTCATTAAAATTTCAAACTTACTTGACATTCATTTTCCTCACATTATTCTCTTACTATTTTACCATAATTAAAGAAAATATATGACTAGTACCATTCCTTAAGCACTGCTAGTTTACACAAATTTGTTCCATAAAGAAAAAAGAAGACTCTCAGAATCTCCTAAGTAAATAAAAAAAAGATACCCTTAAGTATCCTTGTAAT
>NZ_JAPVZF010000007.1:0-97520 GCF_041432195.1 Streptococcus sp. 27098_8_23
GAGCGCAAGTCAGTCTGCCTCAGTAAGCTCGAGTCAATCTGCATCATTGAGTGCAAGCCAGTCAGCTTCGGTAAGTGCAAGTCAGTCTGCCTCAGTAAGCACAAGTGAATCCGCTTCAGCGAGTGCTAGTCAATCTGCGTCTGTAAGTTCAAGCCAGTCGGCATCTGCAAGCTCAAGCCAATCAGCCTCAGTAAGCGCCAGCGAATCCGCTTCAGTAAGTTCAAGCGAATCTGCATCGGTAAGCTCTAGTCAATCAGCCTCAGTGAGCGCTAGCCAGTCTGCATCGGTAAGCTCTAGTCAATCAGCCTCAGCCAGCGCTAGTCAATCAGTATCTATAAGCTCAAGCCAATCTGCATCAGTAAGCGCTAGTCAGTCTGCATCAGTAAGTTCGAGCCAATCTGTATCGGTTAGCTCAAGTCAATCGGCTTCAGTGAGTGCGAGCCAGTCAGCGTCAGTAAGCTCAAGCCAATCCGCTTCAGTGAGCGCAAGTGAATCTGCTTCCGTAAGCGCTAGTCAATCCGCATCAGTAAGTGCGAGTGAGTCAGCGTCTGTAAGCTCCAGCCAGTCAGCATCGGTAAGTGCGAGTGAGTCAGCATCGGTAAGTGCTAGTCAATCAGCATCTGCAAGTGCAAGTGAATCTGCCTCAGCCAGCGCAAGTGAATCTGCCTCAGCCAGCGCAAGTCAGTCTGCTTCAGTCAGCTCGAGTCAATCTGCATCTGCAAGTTCGAGTCAATCAGCGTCAGTCAGCTCAAGTGAATCAGCTTCAGCAAGTTCGAGCCAATCAGCTTCAGTGAGTGCGAGCCAGTCAGCATCTGCAAGCTCGAGCCAATCAGCCTCAGCGAGCTCCAGCCAGTCAGCTTCAGTGAGCGCAAGTCAGTCTGCTTCAGCCAGCGCTAGTCAATCAGCCTCAGTAAGTTCAAGCGAATCTGCATCGGTAAGCTCTAGTCAATCAGCCTCAGTCAGCTCAAGCCAATCAGCCTCAGCAAGTTCGAGCCAATCCGCGTCAGTAAGCTCGAGTCAATCCGCTTCAGCGAGCTCGAGCCAATCTGTATCGGTGAGCTCAAGCCAATCTGCATCATTGAGTGCAAGTGAGTCAGCATCAGCGAGCGCAAGTGAATCCGCCTCAGTGAGCGCCAGCCAATCCGCATCAGTAAGCGCAAGTGAGTCAGCATCAGCAAGTGCGAGCCAATCTGCCTCAGCGAGCGTTAGCCAGTCAGCGTCAGTGAGTGCAAGTCAATCTGCCTCAGCGAGCGCAAGTGAATCTGCCTCAGCCAGCGCTAGTCAATCGGCTTCAGCGAGTGCGAACCAATCGGCATCTATAAGCTCAAGTCAGTCTGCCTCAGCGAGCACAAGTGAATCTGCATCTGCAAGTGCAAGTCGATCAGCTTCAGCCAGCGCAAGTGAGTCAGCATCAGCAAGTGCTAGTCAATCTGCTTCAGTAAGTGCCAGCCAGTCCGCTTCAGCGAGCGCTAGCCAGTCTGCCTCGGTAAGCTCAAGCCAATCTGTGTCAGTGAGCGCCAGCGAATCCGCTTCAACAAGTACTTCAACTTCTGCAAGTATGCTAGGAGCCGAGTTGGCGTTGGAGAGTGCTTCGATTTCAGCAAGTACTTCATTGAGCGAATCTACTTCAACGAGCGCATCACTCTCAGCTAGCATGTTCGCCAGTGAATCGACTCTAGAAAGTGCTTCGATTTCAGCAAGTATGTCAGTGAGCGAGTCAACGTCGATTAGCACTAGTCTCTCGACTTCAGATTCTATTAGTAGTTCTGCATCAGCAAGTACTCTGGCATCTACTTTAACAAGCACCTCTCTCTCAATGGCAAACATTGCAAGCCAAGGTCAATCCGCTTCAAGCAAGCCGAAACAAGCCTTGCCAAATACAGGAGCGTCGACTTCGGTAGCGTCTGCTTTGTTGGGAGCATTGACAGCTGTGACAGGTATCGGTCTTCTTGCCAAGAAGAGTCAGAATGACGATCAAGAAAGTCATTGATAAGATATAAAAATCAATGAATAAATAGTGAAATGGAAAACCTTTGAAAACATGATTTTTCAAAGGTTTTTTCTATATGTGAGAAGGGGGAAATCCTCTTTTGAGTTTGAAATAAACTAGGGGAAAAGGTATAATAGGAAGGTGAGATAATCATCGAAAAAATCAGAACTATAGTAGTAGAAAAGTAGCCAAAAGAATGTGAAAAGAAAAGGGGACGAAATGAAAAAAGAGCTTCAAAAAGCCATTGTACTCGGTGGTGATAATGCTTATATGGACAAGATTGAGACAACAATCAAGTCAATCTGCGCCCATAACCGAGCGGTGACTTTTTATGTTTTCAATGATGATTTGCCATCAGAATGGTTTCAGCTCATGGAGAGACGTTTAGAACCTCTAGCCTCAAAAATCGTCAATGTCAAGATTAGTCATCATGGCTTAAAGGAGTATCATCTTCCCTTGGCTCATCTAAGTTACGCGGCTTACTTTCGTTATTTTATTCCTCAGTATGTCAGCGAAGACCTAGCCTTGTACCTGGATTCGGATATCATCGTTAGATCAAACCTAGATCAACTCTTTTTAGAAGATATGGTGGACTGGCCGGTAGCTGCTGTAGCAGATGCTCTAGTTCCTAGCACTTTTAATTCTGGTGTCTTGCTGATTAATGTGGCCCTCTGGCGTCAAGAAAAGGTGACGGAGCACTTGTTGAGCTTGACAGACCAACTGCATGACCAAGTTTTTGGTGATCAGGGCGTGTTAAATCACCTTTTTGAAGGTCGTTGGAAATCGCTGCCAGCTACCTATAATTTTATGGTTGGTATGGATACAGTGGCTCGAAATTACCAGATGGATTCTTGGTATAGGGATTCTCTTGCTACTGAAAAGACAGCCAAGATTATCCATTATACTGGGGACAAGCCTTGGTACCAAATCAACCTCAATCGTTTTAGGGAGGACTGGTGGTTTTACTACGGACTAGAGTGGTCTGATATCGTCATGAAAAAATGTGATTTCCATAAAGGATTGGCATCTTTAGTTCAAGCTCCCCAGTATGCGACCGCTATTTTTACCAATACGTGTCACATAGAGCAAATCGAACACCTGATCCAAGAACTGCCAGATGTTGAGTTCTCTATCCTAGCTCATACCAATTTTGCGCCGGAAATCATGAACTTGCAATCGCATCTGAATGTACGCCTCTATCCTTACTTTAATCCCATGAATGTCAAAAAAGTCTTGGAAAAGATTGACTTTTACTTGGATATCAATCATGAGGATGAAATTGCAAACATTATCCAAGAAGTGCAGCAAAGAGAAATCCCTATATTTGCTTTTGAAACCACTAGTCATGACTCGAGTGGTTACAGTCACGTATACTCACCAGCAGCCGTAGATCAAATGATCGAGTCTATCCGCACGCTTTTGGAATCAAAGAAGCAGTCGTTGTAAACTGAAGGAAACTAAATGAAAAAAACAATTGTTCTCGCAGGAGATTATGCCTATATTCGCCAGATTGAAACAGCGCTCAAGTCTCTCTGCTACCATAATAGCCATGTCAAGGTCTATATCTTTAATCAGGATATTCCTCAGGAGTGGTTCCGCGCTCTCAGACCGATAGTAGAGCAAATGGGCGGTGAATTAGTGGATGTCAAGATGCTTGGCGCCCAGTTTCAGATGAACTGGAGCAACAAACTGCCCCATATCAATCATATGACCTTTGCCCGTTACTTTATTCCTGATTTTGTCGAAGAGGACAAGGTTCTTTACTTGGACAGTGATTTGGTAGTGACAGCTGATTTGACGGCTCTCTTTGAAATGGACTTAGGAGAAAACTACCTGGCTGCCGCGCCATCTTGTTTTGGAGTTGGGGTTGGTTTTAATGCAGGTGTACTCTTGATCAATAACAAAAAATGGCGGGCAGAATCTGTGAGACAAGAGCTAGTTGAGTTGACGGAGCGGGAACACCAACATGTGAGTGAAGGAGACCAGTCCATCCTCAATATGCTCTTTCATGACAGCTATGCTCCTCTGGATCAGAACTATAATTTCCAGATTGGTTTTGATAGTGGGGCTGCCTCACATGGACATGAGTTCATCTTCCAGATTCCCCTAGAGCCCCTGCCAGCCATCTTGCATTTCCTTTCTCAAGACAAACCTTGGAACACTCATTCGGTTGGGCGTTTGCGTGAGGTTTGGTGGCACTATCATCTGATGGAGTGGTCGGCCATTACTGAAAAATGGCGTCAGGCTGGAATTGACTATCCAGTCACAGTCTATCAGCCAGCTATGACTTGTGTTAATTTGACCAATTCTTGGCATCTTGAGAAAATCGACTATCTGGTTCAAGCCCTGCCAGAGGTGCATTTCTACATTGCAGCCTATACAACGATGGCACCGGAACTCATGCTCTTGTCACGTTTTGAAAATGTGACCCTCTATCCCAACACCTTCCCCCTCTTGGTCGAGAAATTGATCCAGCAGACAGATGTCTATCTTGATATTAACCACGATGACAAGTTGAGTGTTGTTTATGACTATGTTTCACGCTTTGAGAAACCGATCTTGACTTTTGACAATACCCAGTCGCGGGAACTGCCTGAAAGTGCCTATGCAGGTATTTTCTCAGCAGAAAGACCAGAAGAAATGGTGGCTACTTTGAAGGCTTATCTGGATGATAAAACTCACGAAAACTGAGATAGAGATTTGAAGATGCTAAGATAAAAAGGCTGGATTGGCCTCGTGTGACAGGACAGAAAGATAAAAAGAAAAGGAGGAGTCAGTGAAAGAATTTCGTTCATCGATAGCGGTAAAAAAAGGGATGCGCACCCTGTTTTTGCTCTTTATTTATGTGCTCGGGAGTCGTCTGGCTCTTCCTTTTGTTGATCTCAATAGTCGGGATTTTCTCGGAGGAAGCGCAGCCTATCTGGACTTTTCAGTAGCCCTAACTGGTGGAAATCTTCGCAGCCTCTCTCTCTTCTCCATCGGGCTTTCACCTTGGATGTCAGCTATGATCTTGTGGCAGATGTTTTCCTTTTCAAAGAAACTGGGCTTAAACTCGGTGTCTTCAGAAGTCCGGGATAGACGGAAAATGTACTTGACGTTAGGGATTGCCTTGATTCAGGCCTTGGCCTTGACTACAAACCTTCCTGTCCAAGCTCCCTACAATCCCTTCTTGGTCTTTCTCCTCAATACCAGCCTTTTGGTTGCGGGGACCTTCTTCTTAGTTTGGCTGTCTGACATCAATGCGTCTATCGGAGTTGGAGGCCCAATCGTCATTTTATTGGCGAGTATGGTGGCTTCACTCCCTCAGGACATCATCCAATCGGTCCAAGTTCATAAGATCTCTCCTTGGCTGCTTTTCCTATTGGTAGTGCTTGGTGTCCTCTTTACCTATCTAGTTGTTCTCTTTTACCGAGCTAGATACCGCATTCCTATCAATAAAATCGGGCTCCATTCTCGCTTTAAACGCTATTCTTATCTGGAAATCATGCTCAATCCTGCAGGTGGCATGCCTTATATGTATGTGATGAGTCTCATGGGCATGCCTTCTTATCTCTTGCTCTTGCTTCAACATCTGGATAAGGGCAATCCGCTCTACCCTGCCCTACTGGAGCAGTATGCGATGGGGAAACCCTTGTGGATCTATGCTTATATCCTTATCCTCTTTGTCTTTAGCATTGCCTTTGCCTTTGTCAATGTGAGTGGTCAACAGATCGCAGATCGGATGAAGCAATCAGGAGATTATATCTACGGGGTCTATCCTGGTGAGGATACCAGTCGCTTTATCAATCGCTTGGTTCTTCGATTTGCTCTGATAGGTGCAGTCTTTAACGTTACCTTGGCTGGACTTCCAATCTTGTTTGTCTTGAAGGATGAGAGTCTGTTCAAAGTCAGCATGATTCCTGGACTCTTTTTAATTTTGAGTGGTATGCTATTTACAATTCACGACGAATTGCAAGCGCTCCGACTAAATGAAAGGTATCGGCCACTATTCTAGGAGGTTTTGATGTATTACTTTATCCCAGCCTGGTATGGCAAGGAGCGTCCCTGGCATGCTGATTTGACACCCTGGTATTTTTCTCATTTTAAGCTAGAATTTGATGACACCTTTAATCAGATTCGTCTGATGCAACGCCAAGGGATTCCTGCACAGGTCCTCCTTTTGTCCTATCAGCCTCATCTACGCTATTTTCTCCATCGCCAAGGTATTTTAGAAGCACAGGTTTATTCCTTATTTGATGAATTGCAGGATTTTCATGAGATTCGACCACAGGTCTTGCAGCTCAGAGATATTGAGTGGGAAGAGGACTGCGAGTTTGTTTACAGTCCCTTTACTATTCTGGTGCTGAAGGATGGCAAGCCCTATGCCCAGGTAGAGCATGGGATTGAAGGTTTTATCAGTACGATTCAGTATTTCAAGGAAGATGGGCTATTGTCTGTCAACTACCTGATGGATGATCGGGGCCTGGTTTCCAGTGTGATTTACTACGAAGAGGGTCAGGCTCTCTGCCAAGACTACCTCAATCCCAAGGGACTGTGGCAGTTTAGAGAGCATTTGCAAGATGGGGGCCGTATCGAGGTCAATCCTATCTTTGCTTTTCGCTTCCAAAAAGAGGCTTACCGAGATATGGGGGAATTGATTTCGGAGTTTTTTGAGAAGAAAATAGCTCAACTCCCTGAGGAAGGAGCGACCTGTTTTCTGCCTGCTTGTGATCAGCACAATGACTTCCTTTTAGAACGATTGCCTCACCAAACCACTAAGGTTCTCAGTCTTTTTATCGGACGAAATCCTCAAGAGCAATTACCTCAGTTGGCGAATTTGTTGTCTAAGGTGGACCTTGTTCTAGTCGACAGAGAGGACACCTTGCGCTTGGCTCAGTCTGCCTTTTCAGAACAAGCAACGAAGTTTCGTCATTTATCACCTTTTGATACCCGCTTGGAGCTAGGAAAGAGTCAGACTCGGAAGGAGTCAATCCTCTACTATCAACTGGACTTTGAGCAGGGGATAGAGGACCAAGCGCTCTATCAGGTCTTGCATTTCCTTTCTGAAAACAAGGATACGGAGTTGGTCTTTGGAGCCTTTGCTGCTAGTCAAGAAGAAATGAAACAGCTGGAAACACGTGTTTCTGAGATGGTTGCAGAGCAGTTTCAGGACCAGGAACTGGAAAAGGAAGTTGATTACCAAGGCGCTGAAAATCCGCTTGAGGACAATCGCCATCAGAGCAAGCGCTATTCGTTTGTCAATATGAAGGATGAATCGGAGTTAATCAAGCAGCTGGAATTTGTTCGTTTGATTGTCGATTTGAACAGTCAACCTCTTCTTTATACCCAGATAGCGGGGATTAGTGCTGGTATCCCTCAAATTAATAGGGTCAAAACTGAGTATGTCAGCCATCAGAAGAATGGCTATCTGTTGGAAAACACTGCTGATTTTGCGCAAGCTGCCCATTACTATCTCGATAGCCTGCAGGTGTGGAATGATGCTCTGATCCATTCCATTGAAAAGATAAAGGAACACACTGGCGAGCAATTCCTAATCAAGCTAGAAAAGTGGTTGGAGGAGGTGACTCATGGAAAAGAAATATAAGATCTTGCAAATCGGTCCAGAGGATTGGCGAGATACACTTGCCCTACCAGCCCAACTAGACTGGTATCATGTTCCTCCTAACACACCGTCTGCCATCCAGAAAATTATGGATGAGAAAAATTTGGAGCACTTTCATGCTGTCATTCTTACGGATGGGGCTTATCTAGTAGATTTGTTGCCTTTTGCATCTAGCTTGGAACCCTATACGGTTTTCTATCCAGAACAGTTTGCAAGCCAGGATGAAGGTCTTCAAAATCTCATCAAACAGCACTGTATGCAGGCGATGGACCTGTCAGACCGACAGGGTTTTGTTCGAGACCTCTCCACCTCCCTCTTTGAAGGTGGTTATGGAGACAAGCTGAGTCCAGCTACGATACGGATTCACCCGAGTTTCCAAGGCTCTGTCTCCTATCAAGGATTTGAGCATCTGGAATTAGAAGGGGACTTTGGCAAGACCTATACCCAGCTAGCCTCTTGGGCCTATAATCAGACTGTCCAAGCCCATTCGCCAATCGAACTCTGGCTCGAATATGAAAAGAGTGGACCAGTGGACTTGCGCCTGCGTTTGCGAAAAATCCCAGCAGGGTCCGTTTCAGAGATTAGACAGGACATTCTCCTTGAGGAAGCAGACTTTGCCTCAGCAATCATCGTGGAGCAAGACTATGACGCTTATCTGAGTATTTCTCTTGAAGCGCGTGGTCAGGGAAAGGTCAACATCGGCAATCTCCACCAACGCTGGAGCCGGAAACAGTTTGGAAAATTTGTTCTCGGAGGCAATATCCTACATGACAAAAAACGTGAGGAAATCAACTATTTCTTTCACCCGGGAGATTTCAAGCCACCTCTAGCAGTCTATTTCTCAGGTTACCGTCCGGCGGAAGGTTTTGAGGGTTACTGGATGATGAAGAATCTCCAATGCCCCTTTCTCCTCTTTTCGGACCCTCGATTAGAAGGAGGAGCCTTTTACCTAGGAACTGAGGAGTTGGAAGACAGCATACAAGCAACCATCCAACACTATCTAGACTATCTAGGTTTGGATAGAAGTGACTTGATCCTATCTGGGCTGTCAATGGGAACCTTCCCAGCCCTCTATTATGGCTCTCACTTTGAGCCCAAAGGAATTGTAGTCGGAAAACCCTTGACCAATCTAGGAACCATCGCACGGCGGGGTCGACTGGAGGCACCAGGAGTTTTCCCGACCAGCTTTGATGTTTTGCACCTTCAGACAGGAGGAGTGAGCCAGAAAGACATGAAGGAATTGGATCAACGTTTTTGGACCCGATTTGAACAAGCTGATTTTTCCCAGACGACCTTTGGTCTTTCTTACATGAAGGACGAGGATATGGATAGTGGTGCCTATGACCAGCTAGTGGAGACACTTTGCCAGACAGGAGCCAAGATCTTGTCAAAAGGGACAGCAGGTCGACACAATGATGATACAGAGACAAACGTTGCCTGGTTTATTCATTTTTACAAGATGATACTAGAAGAATACGGAAGAGGTGAGACATGATTATCATCAAGAGAGAGGATATTAGGTGGGGCGAGATGGGAGCTACTTATCTTTATGGGAGCCAGATCACCTATCATGCAGATGGTCACGTTACCCTGAAAAATCCTTTGCTGGCTTCAGGTGAAACCCTTAAAACATGGTTTTCTAGTGTCAACTATCAGGCTACTAGAAGCCAGCCCAGCCTCCCTCTTCTTAAGAAAAATCATACCTACCGCTTATCCATGAAGATGCGGGTTCAACCGGCCAATGGCCTCTATCTCAAACTGACTTTTTTAAACCGTTATGAGGAAATCATCGAGGAGAAGATTGAAAGACAATTTTCTTTTAGCTTCACCTATCCTGAAGCGGCCTACACCTACCGCCTTTCCTTGATTAGTGCAGGTTTTGAGACTCTTGACTTTGTTTCGTTTTCTATTGAGGAGGATGCTGGTGTTTAATCGTTTGTATCAAGAAAGACAACTGAGAAAGGTCAAGAAACTTTTAAGCCAAATCAATGCCCTCAAAGAAGAGATGGCTGCCCTCAGTAATGAGGAAATGGCTGCCAAAACAGAGGAGTTTCGCCAGCGCCTTGCTCAGGGAGAAACCTTGGATGAGCTATTGGTAGAAGCCTATGCCCTTGTCCGTGAGACCGATAAACGGGTCTTGGGTCTCTTTCCCTATGATGTGCAAGTCATGGGAGCCATTGTGATCCACCAAGGAAATGTGGCTGAGATGAATACGGGTGAGGGCAAGACCTTGACTGCAACCATGCCCCTCTACCTCAATGCCCTAACGGGAAAAGGCAGCATGCTGGTCACGACCAATGACTATCTGGCTAGACGGGACGCAAGTGAAATGGGCCCAGTCTACCAATTTTTAGGTCTAACTGTCGGTCTGCCCTTTTCAGAGGATCCAAAAGAGGACTTGACTGCCGAAGAGAAAAGAAAGATCTACACCTCAGACATCGTCTATACGACCAATAGTGTACTGGGATTTGACTATCTCAATGACAATCTTGCCTCCACTCGTGAAGGGAAATTCCTGCCTCCCTTTAACTATGTCATCATTGATGAGATCGATGACATTCTACTCGATAGTGCCCAAACTCCCTTGATTATCGCAGGTTCTCCCCGCGTCCAGTCTAACTATTATGGGATGATTGATACCCTAGTGACGACCTTGGTCCAGGGAGAAGACTACATCTACAAGGAAGAAAAAGACCAAGTTTGGTTGACCCGAAAGGGGGCCCAGACGGTTGAAGCTTTCTTAGGAATCGACCATCTCTACAAGGAAGAGTACGCCAGTTATGTTCGACATCTAGTCTATGCTCTCAGAGCCCATACACTCTTTACCAAGGACAAGGACTACCTGGTTCGAGGGCAAGAAATGGTCTTGTTAGACAAGGGAACAGGTCGCCTGATGGAAATGACTAAACTTCAAGGCGGTCTCCACCAAGCCATCGAAGCCAAGGAACATGTGAAGCTCTCTCCTGAGACCAGAGCCATGGCTTCAATCACCTACCAGAGTCTCTTTAAAATGTTTCGCAAAATCTCAGGTATGACAGGAACGGGAAAGGTGGCAGAGAGAGAATTTTTCGAAACCTACAATATGGCTGTCATTCGCATTCCGACCAATCGCCCACTTAGGCGAATGGACCATCCGGATAATCTCTATGTGACCCTCCCTGAGAAAGTGTATGCTTCTCTGGAAGCAATCAAGACCTATCACGCCAAAGGCAATCCACTCTTGATCTTTGTCGGATCTGTTGAAATGTCTCAGCTGTATTCGTCCTTGCTCTTGCGAGAGGGGATTTCCCACAATGTCCTCAATGCCAATCATGCGGCGCGTGAAGCCCAGATCATCGCAGAGTCTGGACAGATGGGGGCAGTGACCGTTGCGACTTCTATGGCAGGTCGCGGGACAGATATCAAACTCGGTCCAGGTGTTGCCGAATTGGGCGGTTTGATTGTGATTGGTACCGAGCGGATGGAGAGCCGACGGATTGACCTGCAAATCAGAGGTCGTTCTGGCCGCCAGGGCGATCCAGGCATGTCTCAATTTTTCGTGTCGCTTGAAGATGATGTGATCAAAAAGTTCGGACCGTCTTGGGTTCACGACCTGTATCAAGACTACCAAGTGGAAGATATCAGCAAACCTATCCTACTCAAGGCTCGCAAGTACCGCAATCTCGTCAGAAAAGCCCAAGAGGCTAGTGATAGTGCCAGTCGCTCAGCGCGCAGACAAACCTTAGAGTATGCGGAAAGCGTCAATATCCAGCGTCAGATGGTCTACCAAGAAAGAGATTGTTTGCTGGATGGGAGCCGTGATTTAGAGCATATCCTTGAGGATATACTGGCAGACTATACCAAACAAATCTCAGAAAAAGCTTATAGCAGTCCCCAAGAGCTCTTTCACTTCATCGTGACCAATATTAGCTTTGGGATGAGAGAATTACCAGCTGATTTGGATTTAGCTGATGCAGATCAGATTCGGGAGTTACTAGAGGAAATAATAGCCAAGGAAATCGCAGCCAAAAAGGAAGTCCTCCAACCTCACCAACTCTATGACTCTTTTCTGAGAATATCCATGCTCAAGGCTATTGATGACAACTGGGTTGAGCAAGTCGACTACCTGCAACAGCTCAGTCTAGCAATCGGGAGCCAGTCTGCTTCTCAAAAGAACCCTATCGTGGAGTACTATCAGGAGACCTATGCTGGCTTTGAAACCATGAAGCAACAAATCCGTACAGATATGGTACGCAATCTTCTCATGGGGATTGTGGAAGTAACGCCCAAAGGTGAGATTCTCACCCATTTTCCATAAAAAGAGGATTATATGACAATTTACAATATAAATCTAGGGATCGGTTGGGCGAGCAGTGGTGTCGAGTATGCCCAGGCCTACCGAGCAGGGATTTTTAGAAGTTTAGACCTAGCATCTAAGTTTATCTTTACAGACTTGATTTTAGCGGACAATATTCAGCATTTAACGGCCAATATCGGCTTTGCGGATGATCAGGTAATCTGGCTTTACAATCATTTTACAGATATCAGGCTAGCACCGACCAGTGTTACAGTTGATGAGGTCTTGGCCTCTTTCGGTGGCCTTGAGAGTCATAGGGAGCAGGATGGCAAGATCTTGCGTGTCTACTTTTCTGACGAGGATAAGTTTGTGACCTGCTACTTGGTAGACTCGGCTAAGAATCTAGTACAGCATGCAGAGTATGTATTTGGGGGGAACTTGATTCGCAAGGATTATTTCTCCTACACACGCTACTGTACAGAGTATTTCGCGCCCAAAGACCAGGTGGCTAGGCTCTATCAACGAACCTTTTTCAATGAAGATGGCAGCACTGCTTACGATATCTTGCTGACTGAAGGACAGGAAGAGGTCTATCGATTTAAGGACCGGATTCTGTATGGAAAGCCAGCCCTTATGCGCTATTTTATGCAAAGTTTGAACTTGAGCAAGTCTGATTTGGTCATCTTGGATAGGGAAACAGGGATTGGTCAGGCTGTTTTTGAAGAAGCACAAAAGGTCCATCTAGCAGTTGTCGTTCACGCAGAGCACTATAGTGAAAATGCTAGTAACGAAGACTATCTCCTCTGGAATAACTACTATGAGTATCAATTTACAAATGCGGACAAGGTCGATTGCTTTATCGTATCCACGGATCGGCAGAAGGAAGTTCTCGAAGATCAATTTGCCCAGTACAGTCAGCATCGTCCACGAATCGTCACGATTCCAGTTGGGAGCATAGATCAGCTGACCGAGCCTGCTAGGGAACGCAAGCCCTTTTCTCTCATTACCGCTTCTCGTTTGGCCAAGGAAAAACACATCGACTGGCTAGTCAAGGCAGTCATCCAGGCCCATCAAGTCCTTCCAGAGCTCACCTTTGATATTTATGGAAGTGGGGGTGAAGAATCCCTCTTAAGGGAAATCATCACGGCTCACCAGGCGGAGAACTATATCCAGCTCAAGGGACATGCAGACCTATCTCAGATCTATCCCCAGTATGAGGTCTATCTGACAGCCTCTACCAGTGAAGGCTTTGGTCTGACTTTGATGGAGGCAGTTGGGTCAGGCTTGCCCTTGATTGGTTTTGATGTGCCTTATGGAAACCAAACCTTTATACAGGACGGTCAAAATGGCTACTTAATTTCAAGTTCAGACGACCATGTTGAAATGGAAATTAAAAGGGCCTTTGCAGAAAAGATCTGCCAGCTCTATCAGGAAAATCATTTGCCAGATATGAGAACAGCATCTTATGACCTAGCGAGAGAATTTTTAACAGATAAGGTAAGGGACAAGTGGAAGAAAACGATAGAGGAGGTCCTGCATGATTCAACTATTTGATCGTTATGGTCAGGAAAGCCGCGATTTACACGAAAGTTTAGAAGTTGCTGGTCTGTCCCGCACCACAGTTGTGATCGAGCCAGATGGCTTTCTCCCAGATGGGATTCTTTCTCCCTTTACCTACTATCTAGGTTACAATTCGGGAAAAGCTCTTTATTTCAATCAAGTAGCCGTACCTGAATTTTGGGAGATTGCGGGAAATAATCAGTCGGCGCATATCTTAGAGGATTCTCGGGAGAGGGGCGTGATTCACTATGTGGATGCTCCTCAGGCCCGTCTGGTAAAGCAAGTCGACTGGAAGGACCTATCCGGTCGCATTTACCAAGCAGACCACTATAACCAATACGGAGCCTGCTTTGCCAAGACCACCTATAGTGCAGATGGGCAGACTATCCTGACCAAGTATCAGGATGCAAAGGGACAGGAAATTGTCCTAGAAAATCATGTGACAGGCGATATCCTCCTAACCTTGCCCGGACAAGCCCTGCGCCATTTTAAAAATCGAGTGGAGTTCACGATCTTCTTTTTGCAAGACTTGGGAATCGACACTCGCCACCTTCTCTTTAACACACTCGCCACCTCTTTCTTGGTCTCATACCATTATCCAGATAAGAGTGGACGGGATATTTTAGTCTGGCAAGAACCACTAGATGATTGTCTTCCTGGAAATATGCAGCTGCTCTTGGAGCAAGAGGACTTGAGAGCCAAGCAGATCCTCATACCAGACAAGGCTACCTATGAACAGGCCTTGGTCTTGACCAATCCAGCCTATCATGACAAGTTTGTCCATCTAGGTTATCATTATCAGTTCAAAAGAGAAAACTTCGTTCGACCAGATGCCTTGATCGTTACCAACTCAGATCAGATCGAGCATATCGAAACCCTGATTGAGTCCTTGCCAATGGTGACCTTCCGAATCGCAGCAGTGACTGAGATGTCGTCCAAGTTGCTGACCTTGCTTTCCTATCCCAATGTCGTTCTCTATCAAAACGCCAGTCCGCAAAAGATTCGAGAACTCTATCAGCTGTCTGACCTCTATCTAGACATCAATTACGGAAACGAGCTTTTGGATGCTGTCCGTCAAGCCTTCGAGCACAATATGCTTATCCTAGCCTTTGATCAGACAGCTCATAACAGACCTTACACAGCTCCAGAACACCTCTTTGATGTGCAGGCTGTTGGAGACATGATTGCGAAGATTCAAGAAGCTCTCAGCAGTCTTGACAAGATGGGGCAAGCCCTTGGGCATCAAGGTCGTCATGCTAACTATGTGGACTTGGCTACTTACCGAGAGAGGATGGAAAGGATAATAGGGGAAGGACATGACTAAAAAAGATTTATTTTACAAGGATGTCGAAGGACGCATGGAAGAGTTAAAGCAAGGAGCGCTTAAGAAAGAAAAGCCTACCCGAGGAGAAAAGATCAGTAAAACCTTCTCCATTTTACTCGGCTTGCTCATCCTTCTTACCCTGATCTTTACATTATTAGGAATCTTGAGGTGAAAATGATGGAAGTTTTGATGCTTATAGGAATAATCCTAGCCGTCGCCTTAATTGTCCTGGTTCTCATCCAACCTCGCCAAAGCCAACTCTTTTCCATGGATGCGACTAGCAATATCGGAAAACCAGGCTACTGGCAGAACAACCGCTTGGTGAAAGTTTTAACTCTCTTGATTAGCATAGCCTTGTTTGTATTGCTCCTCGTTTTTATGTTGGTGACCTATCAGTAAGGATGCAGTTCCATTCACAGATGAGGAAAACTAAACACGAAAAAAAGATCCAAGCAAATCGGAGGATAGAATGGAAGAACTAATGAATGAAAAAATTATCGAAATCGTGCATCAAACCAACGATATGATTCCAGTAGAGTGGGATGATTTGTATATTGTAATCGAGATGGATAAGACCTATAGTGGTGAAGCCTATTTCTATTTTAAGTATAAAAATCACTATCATTACCATCTGGAAATGCCAGAAGATTTTGGTCTATCGATGATGGATGTTCTAAGCGAAAACAAGGTTTTATTTAAAAAATCAGAAAATCTGAAAAGAGTGTTTATTGAAAATGACTTGGCAGATTGGTATATTTGTATCATCCATTTAGATGATAACAACAAGCTTTCAGTCGACTATGACTATGCTCCATGGTTGAAAAGTAATTTTGGACCAACTGCTCGTATGAACTTTTTCAGATATCAATCTCTAGGATTTGAACCAAGAAACGAAAAAGAACTAGAACAGTTCAAGGCCATGGAGGCCTTCCAGAAGGAACATAATGGGAAATAGTTTGCTTGGATAAGAAGAATAAAATCAGATTAGTGAGGTAATTCAATGGTGAAATTTTCAAAAATAGATCAACAACTGGAAAAAGATCTTAAACAAGCAGTTCGTAATGCTGCCAAGCGATTGAAATTTAAATCAAGAAGTAAAAATGTTTTTGATAAGGTAGGAGACTATTTCGTACATTACATGATTGATATTAATTTCCCCGATAATAAGTTTCGCCTAATCATTCGTCCTTATATCAAGCCATATATTTTTGATGATATCTTTTGGGAAGTTTTTGATATGGCGAGCAATTCGCAGGAACCCATGAGTCTTCGAGCAGTAGGAGCCTTTACGGTTCATGACTTATCATTACCCTATAAGGTAGTTAGAGAAGACTGGACGATGGAGAATCTTGACTTAGAAAAGGTTGAAACCAAGGTTTTCGAGGGGCTCTCAGAAGTGCATGAAGAAGTCATAAAACTAATTAGTGGGTTCGCAAGTTTTGAAGATTTTTATGCTTACACAGTTGAGAATGGACCAAGGATTGCCGGCTATGATCTAATAGGGATGCTTTTAATGATCCACCGGGAACAATACCAAGAAGCACTTCAAATGGCAGAAGGCTTGATCGCAAAACGAGATTTCGGAGACTTCCAAAATAAGAGTAAATGGATTAATGAATATATCGTTGATTATTGTAAAGAAAAACTCAAGGCGGATTAGGAAGTCTAGATCCCATGCTTGTCCTTAAATGTATAAACCAAACCGGAGGAACATATGGAAAAACAGATTAATGAGAAAGTGATGGAAATTGCTCAGAGTGTCCATAAGACTATACCTGTAGCTTGGAAAATCTTTTTATTAATATTACCCTGACTTTTGATGGTGGAGAAGTCTACTATTTCTTCAACGAAGAAGGAAAAAGTGACTATATTTATAATCTTTTTATTCCCAAGAAGTATAAGTTGCCTAATTCAGAATTTAGAGAAAATGAAAGACGCACCTTCAAATTAGCTTGGGAATTGAGAGAAATCTTTAAAAATGAAGAGCAGGCTTTATGGACAACATGTGTTATAAAGATTATTGGTGCAAAATTGACTGCTACATTTGACTACGCACCTTGGTTCGAGAGTGGGTTTACCTCAGGCCAACAAATGGATTTTTTTGAATACAAATACCTTGGCAAGCAGCCGGCTAACGAAAAAGAACTAGAACAGTTCAAAGCTATGGAAGCCTTCCAGAAGGAACTTAATGTAAAATAGTTTGAACTGATAAACGGCCACCCTCGAGGTGGTCTTTTATTGTTTTCCAAACGCTAGTCATAGGGTTTATGGTATACTAGTAGGACAGTTTATCTATGGGATAAGAGACTGATTTCATACAAGTCAAAAGGGAAAGGTCAGAAATGTGCGCCTTTTCCTGAAAGAAACTAGAAAGAGAAAGAGATGTTTTTAGGAAGACGTCGGATATTTTTTAACCAATACTATGATAAAGCAATCTATTATGATCGCAAAACCCACGAACTTTTGGAGGCACCAAAGAGCAAGCTCTTGGATACAGAAAAGTCTAGTAGGATGAATCGCCATATCCCCCTATTGGTAGTTCTCTTCTTATCAAGTGGTAGTGGGTTGATTTCCTTCTTCCGCTTGTTTATACAAGGAACCTATACCATGTCTACCTTCTGGAGTGTTCTTCTCATTTGGTTAGGGCAGTTTGCTTTCATCACCATCCTTGTTGAACGCGCCTTGTATCGAAATGTCAACAGGGCTCAGGTGACTACTCAAACTATTTGTCTGGCGCTTATGGAAAAGTCAGAGGAAACAAAGGAAGCTGAGGCAGAGATGAGTGAAAAAGATAGTCGCAACGCTACACGCTGGATAAGAGCATTGCTTTCTCTGGTTCCCTTGGTTGGATTTTTCTATGCCTATAATTTTATTTGGAATTACCAAGAGAGGTTGGGCACTCCCATCGGAGGAGAGATTATCAAGATTATCCTAACAGGACTTTTATTAGGCTTGACATTTGTTCTTTATAACCAAAACAATTTACCCAGAATATTTGATATCCTGGACCGCTTTTATGCTAGAAAACTGAGCCTCATCTGCCGAGCGGATGACAATCCAGATGTCTATCTGGAAGTGAGTATGGGGACGGATGAAGAATTTGTTATCAAGGAAGTGCAGAAGGACTAAGATCTTTTTTTGAAAGAATGAGATAGAAAGAGGTAGAGTATGTTTTTTCTGAGACGTCGTCGGGTTTTTATCGGAGAATGCGATGGTCAGGCGGTTTACTATGACCAAAAGACTGGGGAGGCCTTGGCTGCTCCAAAGAGTGTTTTACTCAATACGGAAGGTGCTTATAAGACCAATGCTTACATTCCTGAAATGGTTATTTTTCTGATGGCAGGTGGACCTGGTCTCTATGGCCTCCTTTCAGCCTTGGATATTGGTGTCTATAATTGGACCAGTTTGAGCTATGTGTTACTATTGTGGCTGGCTGAGTTTCTATTGTTTACCGCAATTCTTGAGCGAGGACTTTATAAAAATGTGCGCAAGGCTCAGCCAACAACGGAGAAGGTCTTTTACTATGCAGTGTCACATAATTTGATGGTAAGGGACGAACACTTTGATCCAGCTGAGGCATCTGCTACGATCTATCGAATCACTCGTTACATCATACTTGCCTTTGTTATCTATCTTTTGTATGTTTTTTACGACTGTACTCAAAAATTTGGGCAACTGATCGAACGCGGCTATGATTTTTGGGGAGCAGGTATAATGTTTTTCGTGCTCTTTTTGTTGTACAACCAAAACAATCCCGTTCGTTTTGTAAAGATTATGAAGCTCTACAGCCAAGGGAAAATCTTGTTCAAGAAAGAACCGGAGAGCGAAACGTGTAACTAGGTGTTAGGGAACAGTCAAATCCCAGAAAGTGAGTGCTGTATCTTTAACGAAGCGAGGTGTAGCTGCTACGATAGTTGCTATGTGATGGCCTCCTCAAATGGAAGATTATCAAGGATATACGGCGTTTTGCCAGATGAAATTTGGAGATGAAAAATGAAAGACATCCGTATTTTCGGTGCAGACTTTGAAAGAAGTAAGCGAATTGTGACCCAGGGGGATTTTGCTCTGACCGCAGGGATGCCCAACCCCATTCATATGGGCATCATCAACCGCCTCTTTACAGTGATTATTCTTGGATTTTGCTTTTCAGGGATTCTGATCTATGGCGTATTAATCGGGATACCAGAGTTTATCAGTGTAGATAGCGATGTTCATATCATTTCTCTGGAAGCAGGACTGCTGATTCATAACATGAGTAGCTTTCTAAAGCCCTTTAATCTGACGGTATATGTGATATCCTATCTAGGAATGGTGCTTGTTTTTTGGCCCAAAAAACGTTTGACTAGCCAGCTTTGGACCTACTTTCCCTTCTACTTTGCCATGTCCATTTGCGCTTTCATATCAGGACTGTACTTTGCCAGTGCAGTGGCCTATGATGCTTATACATGGCTGGGCTTCTGGCTTGAGCTTGGGATAGGTATGGCTCTCTTTTTCTGGATTATTCTCAATAGTATCCAGAATCTCAAGCGCAGACTAAATGATCAAGAGGAAAAGTCAATCCTCAAGCAGCTAGTCAGAATTCTCGCTGGAACCACGGCAGTTCTCTTTCCAGTTTCGCTGGTCTATCATCTGCTGTATCAAGTCCCTCTTCAGTGGTATTTCTACATTTTAGGCTTGTTTTTGCCGATTTGGTTTGTTATTGGAGCTCATTTTATCGCCTTTATGTTCAATGTCCATATCTTTCAAGCCTACTATATCCACAAATACCCAGAAGAGTATAAGGTTTATTTAAAGATATCAGACCGAGAATGGTATAGCAAACGATACTATAAAAAGCTAGTTGAAAGTGGACAGTTGCAGGAAGAGACAATGTGAGGAAATCGGTTTTCCTATATAAAATAGAGGTTATTTATGAAAATAAATGATGACGTTATTAAAAGTTTGATTTCACTCCCCTTTTTAAAGAAAAGCAGAGAAACGACTGTTCCCATCAAACAGATAAAGAAACTGCAAGAAGCGGAGAAGAATATTAATAGTTTAAAATGGGAGAATTTTGTATTAGAGAAAGATGGTGATTTTAGTGTCTATCTTTTTAAAAACCAGAGTGACATTTATAAGCACTGGAACTCACTGGGAATTAGCGCAAAAGAGGAAATAATTCCTGAAATTGAAGCACGATTAGATAACTTGATCGGGGAAGGTAAACTGGTAGCATCCATGAAAGATCAGATTCTATTTGATATCATTGGCATAGCTAGGTACCTGACCATTAAAAAAGAGGTTCCCCAAGCTGAGTCAACATTTTATGATGATTTGTATGCTTTATATCAAGCAGGCTATATCCCTTGCGGTTATGCGGGAGAAAAGTATAAAGTCTTCTAGCTTGGATTGTTACGAAAGTTAATCTTACTGATGAAATAGTATGTGATTTTTTAAGTATGGCTAGCCGTGTTAGGGATTCATGTTTTCCAGAAAATATCCCTATCTTGATGATTCAAAGGAGAATGGTCAAACAAGCTGTCCTCCCAAATCCAAAACAAAAGAACCTCAGAGGACTTCCTCTGAGGTTCTTTGCGTTCTAGTTTCCATATTTCTGGTAAAAATCGACCTTGACTTGGATAAAGGTTTCGGCTTCGCGTAGTAGCTGCAAGAGGGTGGCACGGGTTTCAAACTCCTCACGTGTTTTAGGGAGACTCCGATTGCGGAAGACTTGCAGATAGCGTTCGATGTCATCAAGTAGGTCATGAGCAGGATTGGTCTGGCTTAGCTGGGCAGCAATCTTAGAAAAGAGCTGGGCCAAGATCAAACTCTCACTTGCGGCCAGATGACAGGTATTGATCTGCTGGGCCATATTTCGCAGGATACGACTTTGTTGCTGTCTCATCTCAAAGTAGTGGATGTGGTAGTCCGTCTGGTGAAAGAGGTGATCCGAGTGATCCAGGTAGACCAGTTTGAGAGCTTCATCGAGGAGGTTGTCTAATTGGTCAACGAGTTGGGCTTGATTGCGCCCGTCTCCTCTTGACAGATAGTATTTAAAGCGAAGCAGGATGTCTTTTAACTTTTCCTCGACCTGAAGGTGGTAGCTTTGGATGGCTTTCTCACGAGAGGGCATATAAAGGTTGACCAATAGAGCAAAGCTTGTCCCGATGAGAAAGAGGAGCACTTCATTGAGCAAGAGAGCTGGAGAAGTAGATTCCTGTACCAAGAGATGACCGACCAAGACACTGCTAGGGGTGATGCCGATTTCCCAGCCCATTTTGTAAGAAAGAGGGACATAGAGAGCCAGGTAGAGGCCCAGACTCCAGATGTGAAAGCCCGTCAGCTGAAAGGCTAGAACACCGATAGCGAGCGCTAGGAGCATGGAAAAGAGGCGGTTACGTGCTAATTTCAGCGTGCTTCTGCGTGTGTCAGAGAGGCTTAAGAGGGCGATAATTCCAGCTGAAACTGCTGATGATAAATCTAAAAAATAAGCGAGAAAACAAGCGAGACAGGTCGCTAAGATCAGTTTTGTCGTACGTTGAGTGAGAGACATGAAAATTTCCTAAACTAATAGAGTCAAGTGTTTAACGAGGAATCAGAGACTAGGGACGAAGTTTTCGGTTTGTAGCATACTCGGCAACCGCTGTAAAGAGAACATCTGTTGAAGAGTTCAGGGCTGTTTCGCAGGAGTCTTGCACGACTCCGATCACAAAACCGACCCCGACAACCTGCATAGCCAAGTCGTTGGAAATCCCAAAGAGGCTACAAGCGACAGGAATGAGGAGAAGGGATCCCCCAGCGATTCCAGAGGCACCGCAGGCAGAAATGGCAGCCACGACACTGAGCACAAATGCTGTCCCAAAGTCTACCGAAATTCCGAGTGTGTTGACGGCAGCCAGGGTCAGGACATTTATGGTAACGGCAGCACCAGCCATATTGATAGTCGATCCAAGCGGGATGGAGACAGAGTAGGTGTCAGGATTCAGTCCCAGGTCTTGGCAGAGTTTCATATTGACAGGGATATTGGCAGCAGAGCTACGAGTGAAAAAGGCTGTAATGCCACTGACACGTAGGCATTTCAAAACAAGGGGATAGGGATTTTTCCTCATAAAGAGAAGGGCGATGAGTGGGTTAATGATGAGAGCTACAAAAGCCATGGTAGTAATCAAAAGTCCTAGGAGGACACCGTAGTTAGCCAGACTGGCAATGCCCTTGTCAGAGATGGTCTTAAACACCAAACCTAAAATCCCAAAGGGTGCTAGATTGATAATCCATTCTACGATTTTAGAAGTGACATCTGCCATGGTTTTCAGCAATTCTTTGCTGTGTTTACTTGCCTCTCTCATAGCCAAGCCAAAGATAACTGCCCAAGAGAGAATCCCGATATAGTTGGCTTCAACAATGGCATTCAAGGGATTGTCCACCAGTTTGAGCAGGAGATTGCTGAGGACTTGACCAATACCGTCAGGAGCAGCAACTTCTGTATTTGCACTGGTCAGGGTGATTTGCACAGGCAGTAAGAAACTAGCTAGAACAGCCACCAATGCAGCAGCAAAGGTTCCAAGCAAATATAGGGAAATAACAGTCTTCATATTGGTATTTTGTCCCTTTTGATGTTGGGAAAGGGCATTGGCAACAAGGGCAAAAACCAAAATAGGAGCGATGGCTTTCAGTCCACCTACAAAGAGGTCTCCAAGCAGACCAATTCCTGTAAGGTTTGGAAAGAGCATCCCCAATGTCGCTCCAAAAATCATTCCAATAAGGATTCGTTTGATGAGGCTTGCCTTGGTCCAGGCTCTAATGATTCGTTTCATAGCAGTCTCCTTCAAATGTATTGTTTATAATTATAGTATAAATATGCTATAGAGGCAAGTGATATTTTGAAAATAGGGCCGATAATTGAATAATTATGAAAGAAAAGAGAAGGGCGATTTTATGGTATAATAGGAAAAAGGAGTTTTATATGCAAGATTTTTTTCAACGCTATTTTGATAAACTTGATTTAACAACCATGTTAGAGAATCTCTTGACCAAAGTGATTTCTCTTTTGATTTTGTTTTTACTATTTTATATAGCTAAAAAGATGCTTCATGCGACTGTACGAAAGATTGTCAAGCCCTCACTTAAATTTTCCAATCGAGATGCTGGCAGACAAAAGACCATTTCTCGTTTGCTGGAGAATGTCTTTAACTACATTCTTTATTTCTTCTTGCTCTATTGCATCCTGTCTATTTTAGGTTTGCCAGTTTCCAGCCTCCTTGCTGGTGCGGGGATTGCTGGGGTGGCCATTGGTATGGGGGCGCAAGGCTTTCTATCCGATGTCATTAATGGCTTCTTCATCCTCTTTGAACGCCAGCTTGATGTGGGTGATGAAGTGGTTCTCACAAATGGACCGATTACCGTTTCTGGAAAGGTCGTTAGCGTAGGGATCCGTACAACGCAACTGCGAGGTGACGATCAAGCCCTTCACTTTGTTCCCAATCGCAATATCACCGTCGTCAGCAATCTATCTCGTACTGAATAGGCCGGCTATTTTAGCAGATTTATGGTACAATAGAAGGAGTTTGGTAAAGGAGAGAGTATGCTATTTGTAGAGAAAAAATTAGGTCACGATTGTACATGGATAGACCTTGATGTGGACAAGATTAAAAACATGGAAGACCTTTCGGATGTCTATGGATTGGACAAGGAAACCATTGAGTATGCTCTGGATAGAAATGAGCGTGCCCACATGGACTATCACCGTGAAACGGGAACGGTCACCTTCATTTATAATGTTCTTGATTTAGAAAAAGACAAAGAGTATTATGAAGCGATTCCGATGACCTTTATCGTTGAAAAACAACGGCTGATCACAATTAGCAATCACAAGAATAGTTATGTGATTAAACGTATGGCAACCTACCTTGAAAGCCATGAAGTTGTTTCAATCTACAAATTTCTTTTTGCCAGTTTAGAGATTATTAGCAATGCTTATTATCCGGTTATTGAAGAAATGGATAAAAGTAAGGATGAAATCAGTGCACTTCTTCGTCAAAAAACAACTAAAAAAAATCTTTTTGCCCTCTCTGACTTGGAAACTGGTATGGTTTACCTGACAGCAGCTGCCAAACAAAATCGTCTCCTCTTGGAACACATCCAAGGGCATGCTCTTTATCGCAATTTTAATGAGGTAGAAAGAGAGCAGTTTGACGATGCCATGATTGAAGCGCATCAGTTGGTTTCGATGACAGACTTGATTTCTCAAGTTTTGCAACAACTCTCAGCCTCTTACAACAACATCCTAAATAATAATCTAAATGATAATTTGACAACTTTGACAATTATCTCAGTCTTGCTAGCTATCCTTGCAGTTATTACAGGATTCTTCGGAATGAATGTTCCCTTACCGTTTGCAGATGAACCAAATGCTTGGATTTATATTTTGCTAGCTAGTCTCATTTTATGGGTAGTCTTAGCCCAATGTTTAAAGAAAATTGCTAGAAATTAAAAAGAAAAGGAGCCAGAATGGCGATTGAAAATTATATGCCAGATTTTGCTGTGGAAGCAGTATATGATCTGACAGTCCCAAGCCTGCAAGCGCAGGGAATCAAGGCTGTTTTGGTCGATTTGGACAATACCCTCATTGCTTGGAACAACCCTGATGGGACGCCAGAAATGAAGCAATGGCTACATGACCTCCGTGACGCGGGTATCCGCATCATCGTGGTCTCAAATAACACCAAAAAACGAGTTCAACGTGCAGTTGAGAAATTTGGGATTGATTACGTTTATTGGGCCTTGAAGCCTTTCACATTTGGGATTGACCGTGCCATGAAAGAATTCCATTATGAGAAAAATGAAGTGGTCATGGTCGGCGACCAACTTATGACAGATATACGAGCAGCCCATCGTGCAGGCATTCGCTCAATTTTGGTCAAACCCTTGGTCCAACACGACTCCATCAAAACGCAAATCAACCGAGCTCGCGAGCGTCGTGTCATGAAGCAAATCACTGAAAAGTACGGACCGATTACATATAAAAAAGGAATTTAACTATGGAAGAAATTCTCTGTATTGGTTGTGGAGCAACCATTCAGACGACAGACAAGGCTGGTTTTGGATTTACGCCCCAGTCGGCACTCGAAAAAGGTTTGGAGACAGGCGAAGTCTATTGCCAACGCTGTTTCCGTCTCCGTCATTACAATGAAATCACAGATGTTCAGTTGACGGACGATGATTTCCTCAAACTCTTGCACGAGGTTGGAGACAGTGATGCCTTGGTGGTCAATGTCATTGATATCTTTGACTTTAATGGCTCTGTCATCCCAGGCTTGCCACGCTTTGTATCGGGTAATGATGTTCTCTTGGTCGGAAATAAAAAAGATATTCTGCCCAAGTCTGTTAAACCGAGCAAGATTAGCCAGTGGCTTATGGAACGTGCCCACGAAGAAGGACTTCGTCCAGTAGATGTCGTCCTGACTTCAGCTCAAAACAAGCATGCCATTAAGGAAGTCATTGATAAGATTGAGCATTATCGTAAGGGACGCGATGTCTATGTGGTCGGTGTGACTAACGTTGGAAAGTCAACTCTCATCAATGCCATTATTCAAGAAATAACGGGTGACCAGAATGTCATCACGACTTCGCGCTTCCCAGGGACAACTTTGGACAAGATTGAGATCCCACTTGACGACGGATCTTATATCTACGATACACCGGGGATCATTCATCGCCACCAGATGGCTCACTACTTGACGGCTAAAAACCTCAAGTATGTCAGCCCTAAAAAGGAAATCAAGCCCAAAACCTATCAGCTTAACCCTGAACAAACCCTGTTTCTAGGTGGTCTCGGACGCTTTGACTTTATATCAGGAGAAAAACAAGGCTTCACAGCCTTCTTTGACAATGAACTCAAACTCCACCGTACCAAGCTAGAAGGCGCTAGTGCCTTTTATGACAAACACCTTGGAACCCTTTTGACACCACCAAATAGCAAGGAAAAAGAAGATTTCCCAAAACTAGTCCAGCATGTATTTACCATTAAGGACAAGACAGACCTGGTCATCTCAGGCCTAGGCTGGATCCGCGTAACAGGTAGCGCCAAAGTCGCCGTTTGGGCACCAGAAGGCGTCGCCGTCGTCACACGAAAAGCCATTATTTAAAATAAAATCACTGAGCGAACAAAGTGAGCTCATAAAAAGATAGTTATTGCCGTGGTGTGATTGCCAATCGTTAGATTGGCAAGGGGCACACTTGAGACCCAAGCTCAATTGTGAGGTCAGGAAATCCATTTTTCAAAGATGAGATCTTTGAAAAATTAGTTCCGACCGTCCCTCACCACCTAAAATAACTATCAAAAAAGGAAGAAAGATTATGTCATTAACATCGAAACAACGTGCCTTCCTCAACAGCCAGGCACACACCCTCAAACCCATCATCCAAATTGGAAAAAATGGTCTCAACGACCAAATCAAAACTAGCGTCCGTCAGGCTCTCGACGCCCGCGAATTGATTAAAGTCACGCTCTTGCAAAACACAGATGAAAACATCCACGAAGTAGCTGAAATCTTGGAAGAAGAAATCGGTGTGGATACTGTCCAAAAAATCGGACGCATCTTGATCTTGTTTAAACAATCCAGCAAGAAAGAAAATCGCAAGATTTCTAAAAAAGTCAGAGAAATCTAAACACCTACTCCAAACAACTGTTTTTACAGAGAATTAAAGGAAGACGAGCCTATGGCAATCGAATTATTGACTCCCTTTACCAAGGTAGAGTTGGAGCCAGAAATCAAGGAGAAAAAACGCAAACAAGTCGGGATTTTAGGGGGGAATTTTAACCCTGTTCACAATGCCCATCTTGTTGTGGCGGACCAAGTACGACAACAGTTAGGACTGGACCAGGTCCTGCTTATGCCCGAATACCAACCACCTCATGTGGATAAAAAGGAAACCATCCCCGAGCACCATCGGCTCAAGATGCTTGAATTGGCGATTGAGGGGATTGAAGGCTTAGCCATTGAAACTATTGAGCTGGAGCGCAAGGGCATTTCTTACACCTACGACACTATGAAGATTTTGACAGAGCAACATCCAGATACGGATTATTACTTCATTATCGGGGCTGATATGGTGGACTATCTGCCTAAATGGTACCGAATTGATGAGCTGGTCGACATGGTTCAGTTTGTTGGGGTTCAGCGCCCACGCTACAAGGCAGGGACTTCCTATCCAGTTATCTGGGTGGATGTGCCTCTCATGGACATCTCGTCCAGCATGGTGCGTGACTTCATTGCCCAAGGTCGGAAACCTAACTTTCTCCTACCTCAGCCAGTGTTAGACTACATCGAGAAGGAGGGGCTCTACTGATGGCCTACCAAGACTATATCAACTGCTCCCGAGAGGCTTTGTTGGAAAAAATGGCAGAGCTTCTACCTGAAAAACGGTTAACCCATTGTTTGGGGGTGGAGCGTGCAGCCATAGAGTTAGCGGAGAGATTTGGAGTCGATACCGAGAAAGCGGGTCTAGCAGGCCTTCTTCATGATTATGCTAAAAAGCTGTCAGATCAGGAATTTCTAGACTTGATTGACCGTTACCGGCTAGATCCTGACCTCAAAAATTGGGGTAATAATGTCTGGCATGGCATGGTTGGCATCTACAAGATTCAGGAAGATTTGGATTTGCATGATCCAGAAATCCTGCGAGCTATTGAAATCCATACAGTCGGAGCTGGTCAGATGACCGATCTAGACAAAGTCATCTACGTCGCAGATTATATCGAGCACAATCGTGCCTTTCCTGGAGTGGACGAGGCACGTGAGATTGCTGTGCTATCGCTCAATAAGGCAGTGGCCTACGAAACAGCTCGTACCGTGGAGCATCTAGCTCATCAGGGATTCCCCATCTATCCCCAAACCCTGGAAACCTATAACGCCTTTGTGCACTATTTGAAAGAGGACTAAATGAACGAAAAAGAATTACTAGAACTAGTCGTGAAAGCGGCTGATGAAAAACGTGCGGAGGATATCCTTGCACTTGATGTACAGAATTTGACCAGCGTGACAGACTACTTTGTTATCACTAGCTCGATGAATAGTCGTCAGTTGGACGCTATCGCAGATAATATCCGTGAAAAAGTAGCGGAAGCAGGTTTTAAAGGCAGCCATGTTGAAGGCGATGCAGCGGGAGGTTGGGTTTTGTTGGACCTCGGCGGTGTCGTTGTGCATATCTTCTCAGAAGAAATGCGTGCCCATTATAACCTAGAAAAACTATGGCATGAGGCGGAGTCTGTAGATATTTCAGAAGCGTTGGCCTAGTAGATGAACTCAGTTGCAGGCAACTGGGTTTATTTGCTTATTTTAGAAAAAATGGATAGAAAGGTGAGGGCGTCGTGTTTTGTTCATCTCGAAACTGAATACGAACTAAATGCTGCGAGAAAAAGAGTAACTTCCTTTGTATTTGACGATACAGCAGAAAGTTTCCTATTTTCTCCTTGCTTTTAACGCTCTTTGTATCTTAGAAAGGATTTGAACCCGTCCTGTAATCGTCGGAAAATAGATAGCCTTCCTTGGAGCTAGGCTCCATCGTCAAGCTCCTAATTTTCATTCCGATTACGGGCGGACTTGGTATCATGAATATGGCGACTTATGAAACCTTTGCGGCTGTTTACGATGCTGTGATGGATGATAGTTTATACGATAAATGGACGGATTTTTCTCTACGTCATTTGCCTAAGACCAAGGAGAGAAAGAAACTTTTGGAATTGGCTTGTGGAACAGGTATCCAGTCTGTCCGCTTTTCTCAAACTGGCTTTGATGTGACAGGACTTGACTTGAGCGCGGATATGTTGAAGATTGCGGAGAAAAGAGCGGCTTCAGCCAAGCAAAAGATTGATTTTATTGAAGGCAATATGCTGGATTTGTCCAAGGCTGGTCAGTACGACTTTGTTACGTGTTACTCGGACTCTATCTGCTACATGCAGGATGAGGTAGAGGTAGGAGACGTCTTTAAGGAAGTGTATAATGCCCTCAATGAAGACGGAGTATTCATCTTTGATGTGCATTCAACTTACCAGACAGATGAAGTTTTTCCAGGCTATTCCTACCATGAAAATGCGGAAGATTTCGCTATGCTCTGGGATACCTATGAGGATGCGGCTCCTCACTCCATCGTGCATGAGTTGACCTTCTTTGTCAAGGAAGCGGACGGTTCCTTTAGTCGCCACGATGAAGTGCATGAGGAGCGAACCTATGAGGTCTTGACCTATGATATTTTGCTGGAACAGGCTGGTTTCAAGTCTTTCAAACTCTATGCGGACTTTGAGGACAAGGGGCCGACAGAAACCAGCACCCGTTGGTTTTTTGTCGCGCAGAAGTAGGAGATGGATATGGTTCGATCAAAATATTCTTGGGAAGAAGTTTCGCAGTTTAATCGTATTCGTCAAAATGGAACGCTTTGGGAGAAAGATGGACAATACTTCTATGTTCAGGAAGAAGGAACCGTATTTTCAGAGTTAGTCGTTTACGATATGTCTAAGAAACTTTTTGATATGTTAGTAAATGAAATAAAATCGGAGGATGATATCCGACATATGCTGATGTATGGAACATGGCCAATGACAGTTGCTGGATGCCATAGGCCAACTATGTTGATAGCTTATCCTGAGTTACAAAAAAATTATAGTAATGAACAACTGGCAGAAATCCTTCCAGTAGGAGAAAAACAATGGCTTAACTGGAGAGGAAGATTGCCTGAGCGGTATCGTAGATTTCGTCATTAGAATGGGAGAACATTATGACCATCACAGGTATTATCGCGGAGTTTAATCCTTTTCATAATGGGCACAAATATCTGCTTGAGCAGGCGGAGGGACTGAAAATCGTTGCCATGTCTGGGAATTTCATGCAGAGAGGGGAGCCTGCTATCGTGGACAAGTGGACACGGGCCCAGATGGCGCTGGAAAATGGAGCGGATCTGGTAGTGGAATTACCCTTTTTAGTCAGTGTTCAGGCAGCGGATTTCTTTGGACAAGGAGCTGTGGATATCTTGGCTCGCTTGGGGATTGATACTCTAGCTTTCGGGACGGAGGAAGTTCTGGATTATCAGAAAATTGCTGACCTATACACGGAGCAAGGCACTGAGATGGAGAAATTTGTGGAAAATCTGCCTGATTCCCTCTCCTATCCCCAGAAAACTCAAGCTATGTGGAAGGAATTTGCAGGCCTTGATTTTTCTGGCAATACGCCCAATCATGTTCTAGCTTTGGCCTATGCCAAGGCGGTTGCGGGACGTAGAATCAAACTCCATCCGATTCAGCGTCAGGGAGCGGGTTATCATTCTGTGGACAAGGATGTGGACTTTGCCTCGGCGACAGCCCTTCGTCAGCATCAATCAGACCAAGGTTTCTTAGAACGCTTTATGCCTTCTGTTGCTCTCTTTGAACAGGCCAGTAAGGTAAGATGGGATGACTATTTTCCATTTCTCCGCTATCAAATCTTGTCAAATCCAGAACTAACGACCATCTATCAGGTCAATCAAGAAATGGCGGTGCGCATCAAGGAAGCTATCAAAAAAGCCCAGTCTGTGGAGGAATTGGTCGAGGCGGTTGCCACCAAACGTTACACAAAAGCGCGTGTCAGACGCCTATTGACTTATATCTTGGTGCAAGCTAGAGAAAGTGACTTGCCAGAAGGTATCCATGTCCTTGGCTTTACCGAAAAAGGCAGACAACACCTCAAGTCACTGAAAGGGCAGGTCCATCTAGTCAGTCGAATTGGCAAAGAACCTTGGGATGCTATGACTCAAAAGGCAGACCAGATCTACCAACTAGGACAGCCAAGTATAGCAGAGCAGAATTTCGGCAGAGTGCCGATTGGAATAGAATCAAACTAAGTCTACTAAAAGGTAGGCTTTTTTAGAAGATTTTCGAATAAATAGATAGAAAAGAAAAATCTTGTACAAGTTCCTGACAATTTCTTTCTTTTTGTGTATAATAGTGGAAAAGAGGTAAAACGAGGTATGGTTATGGAAGCAGTTCTTTACTCAACATTCCGAAATCATTTAAAAGACTACATGAAGAAGGTAAACGATGAATTTGAGCCTTTAACGGTGGTCAATAAAAATCCAGATGAGGATATTGTAGTCCTTTCAAAGAGCGAGTGGGATAGTATTCAGGAAACCCTGAGAATCGCTCAAAATAAGGAACTTTCCGACAAGGTCTTGCGAGGAATGGCTCAAGTTCGTGCTGGAAGCACTCAGGTACATGTGATTGAGGAGTAATGGATGTTGCTCAAGTTTACAGAAGATACCTGGGCAGATTATTGCTACTGGCAAAACCAAGATAAGAAGACATTAAAAAGAATCAATAAATTAATCAAGGATATTCAACGCGATCCTTTTGTAGGAATGGGGAAACCAGAAGTATGACTATCAAGGAGCTTGGTCACGTCGCATTGATGCAGAAAATCGCTTGATTTATATGATGGATGGGGATAACATCGCTTTCTTGTCCTTCAAAGATCATTACTAAGTCTACTGAAAGGTAGGCTTTTTTATTTTAGAAATTTTAGATAGGCAATTGAAGATAAAATTTTTTGGAGAATGATAGACTTCCTAAGTTAAAAAATCAGTGAGAAATTATTAGTATAATAATTAGATTCTTATCCCTTGAATCCGCTTAATAACTCTTATTTTGTGGTATAATGAAGAGAATTGTTAATAATAAAAACAGGGGAAGCAAATGTCTAATTTCAAAGAAAAACTACCGCTATTCCAGTCGAACGATGTTCAGATTTCAAATGTGGTCAATGCAGTTTGGTCGATTGCGAATACCTTACGTGGGGCTTACCGTGCAGATAAGTATCGAGATGTTATCATTCCGATGTTTGTCTTGACTCGCTTGGAAGCTGCTTTATTGCCAACGAAAGACGAAGTAGTTGCACTTTATAAGTCAAATCCCAATACACCTGAGAAGGTTCTTGAGAATAAATCTGGCTACAAATATTATAACACCAGTTCTTTCACGCTAGAAAACCTCCAAAATGATCCCAATGCGATTGAAGAAAATTTTATAGCCTACCTAGATGGTTATTCTTGTCGTGTGAAGGACATTATCGAAAACCTTAAGTTTAAAGAGCAGGTCCGTACACTTGCACAGTCTGGACGTCTTTTTACAGTGATTAAGAAATTTTCTCAGATTGATTTGTCGCCAAGTTCTGTGGACTCAATGGTGATGGGTTATATGTTCGAGGATATTATCCGTCGTTTTTCTGAAAATGAGGAGGCAGGTTCCCACTATACGCCTCGTGAAGTTATTGCTCTGATGGTCAATCTACTCTTGATCGAAGCTGATGAAGAATTATTTGTCGATAAAAAAGAGTTGAAAATCTTAGATATGGCTGCTGGGACAGGTGGTATGCTGGCTACAGCTAAAAGTTATATCCGTAAGCTCGATACAGGGGCAACTGTCCGTCTTTTTGGTCAGGAAGTTTTACCTGAGACTTTCGGGATTGGTCAAGCGGATATGTTGATTCGTCAGGAAGACTCAGACTATTTCGTGAAGACCGATACATTAAAAGATCCGGATCCATTCCCAGATAAGAAGATGAGTTTTATCATTGCCAATCCTCCTTTTGGTCAATCCTGGGGCGGGAAAGATGCAGATGATGGCGTAGAAGACGCAGTTAAAAGAGATCATAATCTCTTTGAGAGTACAGAAGGTCAAAAAGGACGTTTTGTAGCGACTCCGGGAACTGGCGATGCCCAACTTCTGTTCCATCTTCATGGTTTAGCTAAATTAGAAGAAAATGGGCGTGCTGCTATCATCTCAAACGGTTCACCTCTCTTTTCTGGAGGTACTTCATCTGGAGAAAGTCAGATCCGTCGTTACATTCTTGAGAATGATTTGCTAGAAGCTATTATTGCCCTTCCGGGACAGTTTTTCTACAATACAGGGATTGGGATTTATATCTGGATTTATAATAAAAACAAATCTCCTGAGCGTCAAAATAAGGTTCAGTTTATCGATGCGACAGAGGAGTTTGTTCCTTTGCGTAAATCTCTGGGACAAAAACGTCGTGAGTTGTCTCATGACAATATCCGCCATATCCTCAAATGGTATGATGATTTCAAAGAAAATGACCATGTGAAAATCTTTGATAAGGAAGAGTTTCTTTACCGAGAATATACAGTCATGCAACCTCTGCAACGTCGTGGCTGGATTACTGAAGAAACCATTGAGAAGGCCAAAAGTGTTCCTTTCCTAGCTAAACTGTTTGACGAATACCAGTATCAAGAATTGCTAGAGATGGAACCACGCTCAGCCAAGGATGAGAAAAAATTACAAGGCTTTGAAGCTGGGAAAGACAAGCAAGAAGCTATCTTGGATGCTCTTCGTGAGGGAATCACGGAGGATAGTTTTCCTAACTTTGAAAGCTTTGTCCAAGTCATTAAGGACTTGTTGGGAGACATCAAGGTAACACCTGCCAATATCAATGCTTTAGCTCTAGCTATGAGTGAGATGGACAAGACAGCAGAAGTCATCCGTACTAAGAAGAAAGACAAGCCAAATGAGATTGCTGGAGGGATTGTCTATGATAAGACCACCAAGGATAGTGAAATCGTCAAGCTGACAGAGGATGTTGAAGACTACTTTGCGCGTGAGGTCTATCCCCATGTACCTGATGCTCACTACTGGTTTGATGAAGAAAAGGGCTATGGAGCCGAGATTCCTTTTACCCGCTATTTCTATCACTACCAAGCACCAGAAAGTGCAGAGAAGCTTTTGGAAGAGTTCTATGACCTAGAAGCAGAGCTACAGACTCTCTTGGAGGAACTAAAACATGACTAGGATGAAAGAGAGTGGCATCGACTGGATCGGACAGATACCAGAAGAGTGGAGAGTAAGGCCAATAAAGCATATAGTAGAGACACCTGTTACTGATGGACCGCATGAAACACCAGTATTATTTGATACAGGAATCCCATTTTTATCTGCAGAAGCTGTAAAAGATGGCGTTTTGGATTTTAATTATAAGCGTGGATATATTTCATTAAAAGATCATGAACGTTTTAAGAAAAAAATTTCGCCCAAAAAAGATGATATTTTTATCGTAAAATCCGGTGCAACAACAGGAAATGTTGGTATAGTCAATACGGAAGAGATTTTTGATATTTGGTCTCCGTTAGCTTTAATTAGATGTAATAAAACATTAGCTATTCAAAAATACATTTATTTTTATTTGTTATCTACTCTGTTTAAATCCCAAGTAGAATTTAATTGGTCTTTTGGAACTCAACAAAATATAGGAATGGGGGTTATAGAAAGAATAAAAGTTATCCTACCTCCTGTATCGGAGCAGCAAAAAATTGTAGAGGTTCTAGACAAGAAAACTGCCCAGTTGGATAAGGTAAAAAGTCTACTGGAGGAGCAAATTCAAAAACTCAAAGACTACCGAGCTAGCTTGATTTATGAGACCGTCACAAAAGGATTAGATAAAACAGCCCTTATGAAAGATTCAGGAATCGACTGGATCGGACAGGTGCCTGAGGGGTGGGGAGTGAAGCCACTTAAGTATTTAATTAAATTTAAAAATGGTTATGCTTTTGATAGTAAACATTTAACTATGGAGCAAACAGGTGTCAAGGTTATTAGAATTGGAGATTTTAAGTCATCCGGTATAGATTTTAATGCATCATTAAATGTTTTTACTAGTTTTAATAGTAAGTTAGACTTTTACAGAATTAGAAAAAGTCAAATTTTAATAGCCATGAGTGGTGCAACTGTAGGTAAGATATCATTTGTTAATCAAGAACCTAATGTATATAGTGTTATAAATCAACGCGTAGGTATTATAGAGTCTGAGATAAACAAATGGATATATTATTGTTTATCTACTGATTCCTTCATGAGCTATATTCAATTAAATTCAAACGGTTCTGCCCAACCTAATATATCTTCTGGTGAAATATCTGATTTTAAAGTTGCAATTCCTGATGATGTAGTAATTCAAAAATGTGTAAAATATCTAGATAACCAACTTGAAAGTATCAATAAACTAATTCAAATCAAGAATCAGCAAATTGAAAATATTAATAAACAACGACAAACTCTTATTTATGATTATGTGACAGGGAAGAGGAGGGTGTAGGATTGCTATTTGGAACTGATTTAAAATTTCGTTTAGCTTACTTTTTTACCGCATTTTTTCCCGCATTTTTATTGATTTATTTTTCATTAGTAGATATTCATCATTTTTTATTAAAAGAGACTGAGTCGTTACCTTGTTATTTAAGTAGGAACTTGTGGCATTTTCTTATGTTATCAGTATTACTTTCTATAATGCTAATATCAATTTACAGTATACGTGGATATATCAACGGACGGAGGAGTGAAGAAAATATTGTTAAAAATATTGTTTTAAATTTTAATGTATCTAAGGTCACGTTGAAAAATAATTCTCAAGGCAAAGTGATTGATATTCAAGACGGACCAAAAATAAATCCAGGATTCATATCCTTTGTATCGTCAACCATCGTACCCTCTTTAGTTTTGAAATTTATGAATGGAGTTAGTGCTCTAGCAGTAATTATAATTATTGTTTTCTTTTTTGTGTTATTAATGCTTAGCAATGATATTTTTCCAAACTTGATATTACCTATTTTTGGTATCAATTTATTAGTAACAAAAGATAACTACAATATATTTTTCTTTCGAAAAGACTCGGCTGTATTTTCTGGTGTGAAAAGGATTTGTACTCTAGGAAACACTGGTACAATGGCAAGAACATTTGTTTTTTTTGATCAAGAAGTATTAAACGATGAAATAGGAGAGTAGAATGGTAGAAATATATGCAATTGGCTGGCAGGCTGGACGAGGTAAGTCACTTGGAAAATTGAAAAATTTTAGAAAAGTTATCTCAGATGAAGCTAGTGATTATATACATAATATTCAATTTGCTAATAATCCAAATTCTGAGAAATCAACTTTAAAGGAAAAATTTGAAGAATCAATTGAGTCATTACAAAATGTTGAAACGAATGGGAATAATACGGAAGTTCCATTTTATAGAAAGGTTGATGAGAGTCTCCAGTCTGAAATAGATAGAATACAATTAGTCTCATCTCAATTAGAAACAGATTTACCTCCTCTAAAGGACTTTGAAGATATACGATTGTATCTAGTTTGTGAAGAAATTGATGGTGTACAGTACAAATATTTTTTGAAATCAATTCGAGCCGCGAAATTAGAAACTAGATTTATTGCTACTGTTACTTCTGGAAAAGTTAGAATAGTTGATATAGAAAAAAATGAGGGAAGAAGTCTTCCGTTCATCATAAGTTATGCTGAAAAAACTGAAAACAATGAAACTGTACAATATATCTTTAATGTTCAGGATTATGAAATTATGTTTGGTTTTAATGAGTCAAAAATAATCAAGGCTGAAGAGAATTATGAGAAATTTTTATCTCATGATTTTAAATTATCGACGGATTTTAAAGTGAAGGTATCTGATGAAGAATCTAAAAAAATAAAAGCTAAATTAAAAAGTCATCGTAAATTGATTAATTTGCTTGCAAAATATAATGATGAAGCATCGAGCTATGAATGGGAATTTGTAAAGAAAGCGAATGAATTATCAGAACAGTTTTTTCAAACACCTTTCACTTTTAATGAAAAAAGTAAAGAGATATATCTAACAGCAGAGTCTCTTGAGGCCTTTATTTCTGTGATTACAAATGCAAAGAAATTGGGTATTGCTAAAAATGAATACGAAGATTCACTTGCAGATAAACGTCAGAAAGATAAAAAAGATAATATTGAAGTACAATAAAATATCTGTTTTATCATTTTTAGATTTTAAGAAATTCATTGTAAACTTTAAATTTGTATTATAACGAAATTTTAATTGAATTATAGAAAAAGAAAGTGAGAAGCTATGGCAAATTTGGGCTTGAAGGAGCGTTATGATTTCCAGCAGTGGATTATCAAAGATTTGAAAGAAAAAAATGGTTATATCCAGCGGGATGCTGCTCAGTACAATCCTCGATTAGCCATGGATGAGGAACTCCTATGGGATTTTCTGATGGAGACTCAGGAAGAGACCATGGATTATCTCCTTAAAAAACTGAGTAAGGAGACGATCATTAATCTCATCAATACAGAAATCGTCAAGGGTGGGTTTTTGTTCGCCTTAAAAGAAGGTGTCTTCATTGAAAACAAGCAATTGCGCCTCCTCTATCGCAAACCTGCGACTAGTTTTAATGAAAAGTCCCTTCAGCAATACCAAGCCAATCGTTTGTCGGTAATTGAGGAAGTGGTTTATGAAGAGGGCGGTCGCATTGACCTTGTTATCTTTATCAATGGATTAGCGCTATTTGCCATCGAGCTCAAGTTTAATCCTAGTGGTCAGTCAGTTCAGGATGCCATCAAACAACTCAAAGGTCGCAATCCTAATAATCGTCTCTTTCGTTTTGATCAGGGAGTCTTGGCTTCCTTTGCTGTAGATACTATGGAAATCTATATGACAACCCAGTTGAAGGGTCAAGAGACCTACTTCCTTCCCTTTAATATGGGGAAAGGGGAAGGTATTGATATGGGGAGTGGCAATCCTCACAACCCTAATGGTGTAGATACAGAGTACTTGTGGCTTGATGTATTGACCAAGGATAGTATTCTTCAGCTGATTGAAAGTTTTATCTTCTTTGAGCTTGATAAGAATGATCATAAAAAAAGAACACTGATTTTTCCTAGGTACCATCAGCGAAGAGCTGTTAGCCGTCTCCTAGAAGACATGAAAGTCAACCATACTGATAGTAATTATCTGATTCAGCATTCGGCTGGTTCCGGTAAAACCAATACCATAGCATGGTTGGCTCATAGTCTGGTTTCACTTCATGATGACCAAAATAGAAATATCGTCGATACAGTTTTAATTGTTACAGACCGTATAGTAGTAGACCGTCAGTTACAAGATGCTGTTAGACAGATTAATCATAAGAACGGTGTTGTGAAGGTGATGGGTGATCGTGAGACATCTAGTGATTTAGCTGATGCCATTGCTGGGAACACAAAGATCATTGCAACGACTATCCATAAGTTTGCCCAGATCAACCAATCCAACTGGATGTCTGTAGGGAACACTGCGAAAAAGAAATTTGCTATCCTGATTGATGAAGCCCATAGTTCAACGACAGGCTCCTACATGAGTTCAGTTAGTCAGGTCTTGACTGAAACGGATACGGAGGATGGCACCATTGATGAGATTCAGGAAGTGACAGTTGCGGATGCCATTGAGCAGGAGATTGCGCGTACAGGAAAGCAAGACAATGTTTCAATCATTGCTTTTACAGCAACTCCTAAGGCAACTACCCTACAGTTGTTTGGTACAACACAGCCCGATGGCTCTAAAGCCCCTTTTGATGTCTACAGTATGAAGCAAGCTATAGAGGAAGGTTTTATCCTAGATGTCTTAGATAACTATACAACTTATAAAACCTACTACCAACTTAATAAAGTAGTAGAAGAAGATCCTGAACTAAAAACCACGCTTGCTAAGCGTAAGATTGCTAAATTCGTGGAATTATCTGATGAGAATATCAATCAAAAGGTTGAGATTATCATGGACCATTTTATCAGTCATGATATTATGGCAGAGTTGGGTGGTCAAGGAAAAGCCATGCTTGTGACCTCTGGTCGTGAAGTGGCGGTCAAGTACCAGTTGGCTTTTGAGAAATACTTTAGAGATCACAGTATCACCAGTATTGGCACCTTGATTGCTTTTTCTGGTAAGGTTGATTATCTAGGGAGAGAGTTCTCGGAATCTCAGATGAATCAGTTTAAGGAAGAGCAATTAAAAGAACGTTTTGATACTGATGCTTATCAGGTGTTGATAGTTGCGAACAAGTATCAGACTGGTTTTGACCAACCTAAGTTGGTTGCCATGTATGTGGATAAAAAATTGCGTAGTGTGGCTGCGGTGCAGACGTTGTCACGCCTGAATCGGATCATTAGAGGCTATAACAAGAAAACATTTATCCTTGATTTTAAAAATACCTACGACGATATTCGGTCAGCCTTTGCTCCCTACTATCGAGAGACGATTTTAGCTGATACCATTGCTCCTAGTGATGTCTTAAAGTTGGATCGTAAAATTGATGAATATGGTATTCTGGACAGCGAAGAGGTTCAAGAGTTTAATCAATTTTTATATCAAGAAAAACGTTCAAGTAGAGAAAAGCAAAAGATGGTCGCTTTGTTGAATAAAGGTTATGATAGAGTGAAACGTTTTGATGAAAAAGAACAATTGTCTATTCGAAAGGTTATTCGCGGTTTTCTTCGGATGTATACTTTCTTGATTCAGGCAACGGCTTATCAAAATGAGGTTTTACACGAACGATATAACTATCTCCAAAGTCTTGTTAAGATGATTGATGTTCGTTTAGGAGGAAATGATTTTACAATTGCAGATAAGATTGTCGTTGATTATATGAAACATAAGCAAACAGGTTCTTTCAGGGCAGTTTCTGAGTTGGAATATCAGCCTGAATTAACTCTTCCTAAACCAAGTTTGAGCGATGTTACTGGAGATCAAGAAAAACATTTATCTGAAATCTTAGACGAAATGAACGAACAGTTAAATTTGAACATTGACCAGCAAGTTGGCTTAAGTGGAGCTGTTTCGATTCGTGAATTGATGAAAAAGAATCCAAGGCTTAAACAATCTGCGCGTGTCAATTCTAGGGAAGATTTCGTATTTGCCTTTGAAGAAGAAATTGACAATGTCTTGATAGAAGGGTACTCTCAGAGTCAGGATTTGTATGGTGCTCTATTAAATAATGATTCGTTCAAGAAGAGAGTAGCAAATATATTTTTTGATGATGTGTATAAAAGTTTGAAGGGATCCGAAGAATTGTAGTCCTAAAATTCACACAAAACTCTTCAATTTGGGTTTGTGAAAATCGGTTTTTTATGATAGAATATTAAGGAATGTATGTCATTCGATAAACAAATTTAATGAGGTAAAAACATGGAAATCATGACACTTGCGATTGCTGTTTTTGCCGTCATCATTGGTTTAGTCATTGGATATGTCAGCATCTCAGCTAAGATGAAATCATCTCAAGAAGCTGCAGAGTTGATGCTTCTAAATGCTGAACAAGAAGCAACTAATTTACGAGGACAAGCTGAGCGCGAAGCGGATTTATTGCTAAATGAAGCCAAGAGCGAAAGCAAGTCTCTTAAAAAAGAAGCACTATTGGAGGCCAAAGAGGAAGCCAGAAAATACCGTGAAGAAGTGGACGCTGAATTTAAGTCAGAACGTCAGGAGCTCAAGCAAATCGAAAGTCGTTTGACGGAGAGAGCTACGAGCCTTGACCGTAAGGACGACAATTTGACGAACAAAGAAAAAACACTTGAACAAAAAGAACAAAGTATTTCTGATAGAGCAAAAAACCTTGATGCACGTGAAGAGCAATTAGAGGAAGTCGAAAGACAAAAAGAAGCTGAACTTGAACGTATCGGCTCGCTTTCCCAAACTGAGGCTCGAGATATTATCTTGGCTCAGACAGAGGAAAACTTGACCAAGGAAATTGCTAGCCGCATTCGTGAGGCAGAGCAAGAAGTCAAGGAACGTTCAGACAAGATTGCGAAAGATATCTTGGTTCAGGCTATGCAGCGTATCGCTGGTGACTATGTAGCAGAGTCAACAAACTCGACAGTTCACCTACCAGATGATACCATGAAGGGACGCATTATCGGTCGTGAAGGTCGCAATATTCGTACCTTTGAAAGTTTGACAGGGGTAGATGTCATCATTGACGACACGCCAGAAGTGGTAACCTTGTCAGGATTTGATCCGATTCGTCGTGAAATTGCTCGTATGACCATGGAAATGTTGCTCAAGGATGGCCGTATCCACCCAGCTCGTATCGAAGAGTTGGTGGAGAAAAACCGTCAGGAGATTGACAATAAAATCCGTGAATATGGGGAGGCTGCTGCCTATGAGATTGGTGCGCCAAACCTCCATCCAGACTTGATGAAGATTATGGGACGTTTGCAGTTCCGTACTTCTTATGGACAAAATGTCTTGCGTCATTCGATTGAGGTTGCTAAGTTATCTGGTATCATCGCCAGTGAACTTGGTGAAAATGCAGCTCTTGCCCGTCGTGCTGGATTCCTTCACGACATCGGGAAAGCTATTGACCGCGAGGTTGAAGGTAGCCACGTTGAGATTGGTACGGAATTGGCTCGTAAGTACAAGGAACACCCAGTTGTGGTGAATACCATTGCTAGCCACCACGGTGATGTCGAAGCCGAAAGTGTCATTGCAGTGATCGTTGCTGCAGCAGATGCCTTGAGTGCAGCGCGTCCAGGTGCTCGTAGCGAGTCTCTTGAAAGCTACATCAAGCGTCTCCATGATTTGGAAGAAATCGCCAATGGCTTTGAAGGAGTGCAAAATAGCTTTGCTCTTCAAGCAGGACGTGAAATCCGTATCATGGTTAATCCAGGACAAATCAAGGACGACAAAGTCACAATCTTGGCTCACAAAGTTCGTGAGAAAATTGAAAATAATCTCGATTACCCAGGAAATATCAAGGTAACCGTGATTCGCGAACTTCGTGCAGTAGATTATGCGAAATAAATAAGAAAGAGCAGTTGAAATATTACTGCTTTTTTGTTACACTAGATAGAAAGACTGTAGAAGGATAACTGACGCGATCATCAGTATTCGAGAGAAATTTTACTTTATTTCACAGACTAACTAAAGGAGACATAATGGCAGACCGAGGCTTGCTAATCGTTTTTTCTGGTCCTTCAGGAGTTGGGAAAGGAACGGTTAGAAGAGAGATTTTTGAGAGTTCCGAGAATCAATTTCAATACTCTGTATCGATGACGACGCGTGCGCAACGTCCTGGTGAAGTGGATGGAGTGGACTATTTCTTCCGTACTCGTGAAGAGTTTGAAGAGCTGATCCGTCAAGGTCAGATGTTGGAATATGCAGAATATGTCGGTAACTACTATGGAACTCCGCTGACCTATGTCAATGAAACTCTGGACAAGGGAATCGATGTCTTTCTTGAGATTGAAGTCCAAGGAGCCCTTCAGGTTAAGAAAAAGGTTCCAGATGCTGTCTTTATCTTTCTAACGCCACCAGATTTGGATGAATTGCAAGATCGTTTGGTAGGTCGTGGAACAGATAGCGCAGAAGTGATTGCCCAACGAATCGAAAAAGCCAAGGAAGAAATTGCTCTCATGCGTGAGTATGATTATGCCATTGTCAACGATCAGGTGCCCCTCGCTGCTGAACGTGTCAAGCGTGTGATCGAAGCAGAACACTTCCGTGTGGACCGTGTCATTGGTCACTATCAGGAGATGTTGCCAAAATCTCCAACTACTCGATAAACTATAGGAAATAGGTACAAGCAAATGATGTTAAAACCCTCTATTGATACCTTGCTAGACAAGGTACCATCAAAATATTCACTCGTAATCTTGGAAGCAAAGCGTGCCCACGAACTAGAAGCCGGTGCGCCAGCAACTCAAGAGTTTAAGTCTGAAAAATCAACTCTTCGCGCTTTGGAAGAAATCGAGTCAGGAAATGTAACCATTCACCCAGATCCAGAAGGAAAACGTGAAGCGGTTCGTCTCCGTATCGAAGAAGAAAAACGCCGCAAAGAAGAAGAAGAAAAGAAAATCAAAGAGCAAATCGCTAAAGAAAAAGAAGATGGTGAAAAAATTTAAGGTTGGGGGGACTCAATCTTATTTTTTCTATTGCAAGAATTTACTGACAAGAAGGAGGTGAGAAGATGGCAATCGCAAAGATTATTGTGGATGTTCCCCTGATGCAGACGGACCAGCCCTATAGTTATAAGGTTCCAGAGGAATTTGTAGAGATGCTGGAAGTCGGTATGCGGGTCCATGTCCCCTTCGGTAAGGGCAATCGTTTGATCCAAGGAATTGTGCTAGGCCTGGAGTCCCAGTTGGATGAAGAAGTGGCTGATCAGGACTTGAAGGAGATTGCAGAAGTGCTAGATTTTTCTCCTGTCTTGACTCAGGAGCAACTCTGGCTGGCTGAGGAGTTACGCAAGTCCGTTTTTTCTTATAAAATCTCCATTCTAAAAGCCATGCTTCCAGGATTTTTAAACTCCAGTTATGATAAAATTCTCTATCCTCTGGAAGGTCTGAGTCAGACAGACCGAGAGCGTCTGTTTGGTTCAGAAGATTCGCTAGCCTTTTCTTCTCTAGATTTAGCCAAGCAGGCAGAAATGATGCGCTTGACCAGGAAAGGGCTGCTCCGCTTAGAATACCAGGCAGTCGATCAAAAGAAGGTCAAGACCCAGTCTTGGTATGAGGTTGATACTACTCGACTAGAGCAGATTGAGATTTCTGCGCGTGCTAAGAAAAAGGCAGAGCTGAGAGACTATTTGCTGTCTCATCCTAAGAGTGCTCCTCTGGCTAGCTTGTTAGAATCCTACTCACGCGAGCAAGTCAACTTCCTTGTGGAACAAGGTGCTGTGTCCATAGTCCAAAAGGAAGTGCAACGCTCAGCTGCTTATTTTGAAGGCATTGAAGCCAGCCAACCTTTGGAATTGAATCCAGAACAAAGACAGGCGCGTGATGCCGTTGTCAGTGCTATTGGCAGTCAACAGCCTCCTTTCCTCCTTCAAGGAATTACAGGAAGTGGGAAGACAGAGGTTTATTTGCAGATTATCCAAGGAGCCTTGGATAAGGGTAAGACGGCTATTTTACTGGTACCTGAGATTTCTCTGACGCCACAAATGACGGAGCGGTTCATTGCTCGTTTCGGTGAGAAAGTAGCCATTCTTCACTCAGGCCTATCCAATGGTGAGAAGTACGACGAATGGCGCAAGGTTGAGCGTGGAGATGCCCAAGTTGTTGTTGGCGCTCGGTCAGCTATCTTTGCTCCTTTGAAAAATCTGGGTGTCATGATTATCGATGAAGAACATGAAGCTAGCTACAAACAAGACAGCAATCCCCGTTATCATGCCAGAGAGGTCGCCATTTTACGGGCCCAGTACAATCAAGCAGCCCTAGTCCTTGGTTCGGCAACACCGAGCTTAGAAAGCCGTGCGCGGGCTGGAAAAGGCGTCTATCAACACTTACGTCTGACCCAACGGGCCAATCCTTTAGCCACTATTCCTGAGGTTCAAGTGATTGACTTTCGGGACTATATCGGGCAGAATGAGACGTCAAACTTTACGCCCCCTTTGCTAGAAGCCATCCAAGACCGCTTGGATAAAAAAGAGCAGGTAGTCCTCATGCTCAACCGTCGGGGTTATTCTAGCTTTGTTATGTGTCGGGAGTGTGGGACGGTGGATACTTGTCCCAACTGTGACATTTCTCTGACTCTCCACATGGATACCAAGACCATGAACTGCCATTACTGTGGCTTTTCGAAGGGAATTCCTCATGTCTGTCCCAACTGTCAGAGCCGCAGTATTCGTTACTACGGGACGGGGACTCAGAAAGCTTACGATGAACTGGCAGAACTCTTTCCTCAGGCTCGCATTCTGCGGATGGATGTGGATACGACCCGCAAGAAAGGCAGTCACCAAGCTCTTCTTGACCAGTTTGGCCGAGGGGAAGCAGATATCTTGTTGGGAACTCAGATGATTGCTAAGGGCTTGGATTTTCCAAATGTGACCCTAGTCGGAGTCCTCAATGCAGATACAGCCCTGAACTTGCCTGATTTCCGTTCTTCTGAGAGAACCTTCCAGCTCTTAACTCAGGTTGCTGGTCGCGCAGGTCGTGCAGAAAAGGCTGGACAGGTCTTGATTCAGTCCTACAATCCAGAGCATTATGCCATTCGTTTTGCTAAAGACCAAGACTATGAAGGCTTTTATGCCTATGAAATGGGTATCAGACGCCAACTCGGCTACCCGCCTTATTATTTTACGATTGGGATTACCCTCTCTCACAAGAAAGAAGAAGAGGTTGTCAAACGTGCCTATGAAGTCATGGGAATTTTGCGCTCAGGTTTATCGGAAACTAGTAAAATCCTTGGACCAACGCCAAAACCCATCACCCGTACTCACAACCTTTATCATTACCAGATTTTGATTAAATACCGTTTAGAAGATGAGCTGGGACAGACTCTCAACCAGGTCTTGGCCTTGACTCAAGAACGGGAAAATAGCGAGCTTCGTCTCAGTATTGACCATGAACCGCAGCAATTTTTATAAGAAGGAGAAGAAATGACAAAACTAATCTTTATGGGGACCCCTGATTTTTCAGCGACAGTTTTGAAGGGGTTGTTATCAGATGATTGTTACGAGATTCTAGCTGTTGTGACCCAGCCAGACCGCGCTGTCGGCCGTAAAAAAGTGATCCAAGAAACTCCAGTCAAGCAGGCTGCAAAAGAAGCAGGCCTTCCTATTTACCAACCAGAAAAATTATCTGGAAGCCCAGAGCTGGAAGCCATTATGAATTTAGGAGCGGATGGGATTGTGACCGCTGCTTTTGGACAATTTCTCCCTAGTAAACTCCTTGATAGCATGGACTTTGCGGTCAATGTTCACGCCTCCCTCCTTCCCAAACACCGTGGTGGCGCGCCCATTCATTATGCCTTGATTCAAGGGGATGAGGAAGCTGGTGTGACCATTATGGAGATGGTTAAGGAAATGGATGCAGGAGACATGATTTCCCGTCGCAGTATTCCTATCACAGATGAAGACAATGTCGGCACCTTGTTTGAGAAATTAGCCATTGTTGGTCGTGACTTGCTTTTGGACACCCTGCCTGCCTATATTGCTGGGGAGATTAAGCCTGTGCCTCAGGACCTAAGCCAGGTCACTTTCTCGCTAAATATCAAGCCAGAGGAAGAAAAGCTGGATTGGACTAAAACCAATCGCCAACTCTTCAACCAAATCCGTGGAATGAACCCCTGGCCTGTTGCCCACACTTTTCTCAAGGGAGACCGCTTTAAGATTTATGAAGCCCTGCCAGTAGAAGGTCAGGGAGTTCCAGGTGAAATCCTCTCTATTGGCAAAAAGGAATTGATCGTCGCAACGGCTGAAGGAGCTCTGTCTCTCAAGCAAGTGCAGCCAGCTGGGAAGCCTAAGATGGACATCGCTTCCTTCCTCAATGGAGTTGGACGGACATTGACTGTAGGAGAACGATTTGGTGACTAAAGTAGAAACAGCTAGAAGTGTCGCTCTTGAGGTGCTCGAAGATGTTTTTGTCCATCAAGCATACTCCAATATCGCCTTAAACAAACACCTCAAGGGCAGTCAACTCTCGGCAGCAGACAAGGGCTTGGTGACAGAGATTGTCTACGGAACGGTAGCACGAAAACTGACTCTGGAATGGTACCTATCCCACTTTATCGAAGACCGGGATAAGCTTGATAACTGGCTCTATATCTTGCTCCTTCTGAGTGCTTACCAACTCCGCTATCTGGATAAGGTTCCTAATCATGCTGTGGTTAATGAAGCAGTGGAATTGGCTAAATTACGTAAAAAAGGCAGTGAGAAATTGGTCAACGCCGTCCTGCGTCGTATCTTACGAGAAGGCTGGCCAGATATTGCAAGAATCAAACGCAAAAACAAGCGTGATTCCATTGCCTATTCTCTCCCAGTTTGGCTAGTATCTAAGCTCAAGGAAGAGTACGGGGAAGAGCGAGCCCAAGCCATTTTTGACAGTCTATTGGTGCGTAACAAAGCCAGCATCCGAGTGACCGACTTGAGCCGAAAAGAGGAAATCAAGGCCGTGTTAGAGGCGAGTGATTCACCTTTAGCCGCTTCTGGTTTGGTCAAGGAGCAAGGCCACTTTGCGGGACATGATTTGTTTTCAGAGGGTGCTATTACCATCCAGGATGAGTCCAGTCAATTGGTTGCTCCGACCCTTGATCTACAAGGTGATGAACAGGTCCTAGATGCCTGTGCCGCTCCGGGTGGAAAAACAGCCCATATGGCCTCTTACCTCACATCCGGTAAGGTGACGGCTTTGGATCTTTATGACCATAAGTTGGACTTGATCCAAGAAAATGCGGAGCGTTTAGGTGTGGCAGATCGGGTGCAAACGCAAAAATTGGACGCCAGAAAAGTGCATGAGTTTTTTGAAAAAGACTCTTTTGATAAGATTTTAGTAGATGCCCCTTGTTCTGGAATCGGCCTCTTGCGCCGCAAACCAGATATCAAATACAATAAAGAAACGGCAGATTTCACGTCCCTACAGGAAATTCAGCTGGAAATATTAGGTAGTGTTTGTCAAACACTACGAAAAGGTGGTATAATAACGTATAGTACCTGTACTATTGTCTCTGAGGAGAACTTTCAAGTCGTTGAGGCGTTTTTAGAAAGTCACCCAGAGTTCGAACAGGTTAAACTAGAACACGAATGTAAAGATATCCTGAAAGATGGCTGTATCCTGATTACTCCAGAATTGTATGGAAGTGATGGATTCTTCATTAGCCAATTTCGTAAGATATCAGATTAGGAAGGAACTGACACAATGGAAATAGCATTATTAACAGATGTTGGTCAGAAACGAACAAATAACCAAGACTATGTCAATCACTTTGTCAACCGAGCAGGACGCACTATGATCCTCTTGGCTGACGGGATGGGAGGGCACCGTGCAGGAAATATCGCTAGTGAAATGGCGGTAACAGACCTAGGCGTGGCTTGGGTGGATACCCAAATCGACTCAGTCAATGAAGTTCGTGAGTGGTTTGCCCACTACCTAGAGATTGAAAATCAAAAAATTCATCAACTAGGTCAGGACGAAGACTACAAAGGTATGGGAACTACGCTAGAAGCTATGGCTATTATTGACAACCAAGCTATCTATGCTCATATTGGAGATTCTCGTATCGGTTTGATTCGTGGAGAAGAGTACCACCAGTTGACCAGTGACCATTCCTTGGTCAATGAATTGCTCAAGGCTGGCCAGTTGACTCCAGAAGAAGCTGAAGCGCATCCCCAAAAAAATATCATCACTCAGTCCATCGGACAAAAAGATGAGATTCAACCAGATTTTGGAATGATTACACTTGAGTCAGGGGATTATCTCCTGCTCAACAGTGACGGCCTAACCAATATGATTTCGGCCAGCGAGATTTATGATATCGTAACCAGCGATATTTCCTTAGCAGACAAGGCGGCAACCCTCATTCGTTTCGCTAACAATGCAGGAGGTTTAGACAACATTACGGTTGCCCTTGTTTACATGAACGAGGAGGAAGCAGAATGATCCAAATCGGCAAGATTTTTGCCGGGCGGTATCGGATTATCAAACAGATTGGTCGAGGGGGCATGGCAGATGTTTACCTGGCCAAGGATTTGATCCTAGACGGGGAAGAAGTGGCGGTCAAGGTCCTGAGGACCAACTACCAGACAGACCCGATTGCTGTAGCACGTTTCCAGCGTGAAGCGAGGGCTATGGCAGATCTGGACCATCCTCATATCGTTCGGATAACAGATATTGGTGAGGAAGAAGGTCAACAGTACCTAGCTATGGAATACGTAGCAGGCCTTGACCTCAAGCGTTATATCAAAGAACACTACCCTCTTTCAAATGAAGAAGCAGTTCGAATTATGGGACAAATCCTCTTGGCCATGCGCTTAGCCCATACTAGAGGCATTGTCCACCGTGATTTGAAACCACAAAATATCCTACTAACCCCTGATGGCACAGCTAAGGTCACTGACTTTGGGATTGCAGTAGCCTTTGCGGAGACCAGTCTGACTCAGACAAACTCGATGCTAGGCTCCGTTCATTATTTGTCACCTGAGCAAGCGCGTGGATCTAAAGCGACCTTCCAGAGTGATATCTATGCAATGGGGATTATCTTCTATGAAATGCTGACGGGACATATCCCTTATGATGGGGATAGCGCGGTTACGATTGCCCTCCAGCATTTCCAGAAGCCACTTCCGTCCGTCATAGCTGAAAACCCATCTGTCCCTCAGGCTTTAGAAAATGTTGTCATCAAGGCGACTGCTAAGAAGCTGTCAGACCGTTATCAGTCTGTTTCAGAAATGTATGTGGACTTGTCAACTAGCTTGTCTTATAATCGTCGGAATGAACCGAAACTGGTCTTTGACGATGCGAGTAAGGCAGACACTAAGACTTTACCTAAAGTTCCACAAAGTACACTGACATCGATTCCTAAAGCTCCGGCGCAGGAAGAACGCCCTCAGCCAAAGAAACCAACTCAACCAGTGGCAGAGCCGGCTCCAGCGCCAAAGCCAGCTAAGAAACGGAAGTTTAAGGCTCGCTATATGATTCTTTTGGCCAGTCTTCTATTGGTTGCAGCCTCTTTAATCTGGATTTTGTCTAGAACACCTGCAACGATTCCCATTCCTGATGTGGCTGGACAAACCGTTGCCGAGGCTAAGGAAGCTCTTAAAAAATCCAAGTTTGAAGCTGGTGAAGAAAAGTCAGAAGCTAGCGATACAGTAGCAGAAGGACGTGTTATTCGAACGGATCCAGAAGCTGGTAGTGGCCGAAAAGAAGGAACCAAGGTCAATTTGATTGTTTCTTCTGGTAAGCAATCCTTCCAATTGAGCAATTACGTCGGACGCAAGTATACAGATGTCGTAGCCGAACTCAAGGAGAAGAAGGTTCCTGAAAATCTAATCAAGATGGAAGAGGAAGAATCCAGCGAAAGCGAACCTGGAACCGTCCTCAGACAGACCCCTGCTTCGGGTTCGACTTATGATCTCTCAAAAGCCACTACGATTACCTTAACAGTGGCTAAGAAGGTGACTAGTGTCAGCATGCCGAACTACATCGGTTCAAGTCTCGAGTTTACAAAGAATAACTTGACTCAGATTGTCGGTGTGAAGGAAGCAAATATTGAGGTTATAGAAGTATCGACTGCTCCTGAAGGAACGGCAGAAGGAACTGTTGTAAGTCAAACGCCAAGAGCAGGAGAACAGGTTGATCTTGCAAGTACGCGTATCAAACTTTCCATCTACAAACCAAAAACACCACCGTCAACTTCATCCTCTAATCCTGCCCAACGTGGGAACCAGGGTTCTCCTACAAGTCCAAACCAGGGGAACCAACAAGGAAATCAACAAGGGAACACTCCTTCTAGCAGTTCATCCAATAATGAAGGATCTCACGAAAGTTCTCGAGATTAAACGAATCTTTGTCATGATTTCATGACAAAGATTTTTTTTCACAAGATTTTGTGATAAAATATAGGGAGTAGAAAAAAGGAGGAGAAAATGGACGAATCGAGAGAGTTGAATGCCGTCATTGATGTGATTATGCTAGCAGGAACCATTCTCCTGAAAAGTGGATCAGAGATTCATCGGGTTGAGGATACTATGATCCGTATTGCCCATTCGCAAGGAATAATGGATTGCAATGTTCTTGCCATGCCCGCAGCTATTTTCTTCTCTATTGAAAATACCAATATTTCTCGGATGAAACGGGTGACCTCATCCTCTTATAACATTGAAAAAGTTTGCGATGTAAACCAAGTATCACGGGAGCTTGTGGGCGGGCAGATTGATCTCTCGACAGCCTTTAAAAAGCTCAAAGAAATCGGCAATCAACCCCTTCCTTATACCAAGTTCCAAGTGACTGTAGCAGCGACCCTCAGTGCCCCTTTCTTCTCGATTATGTTTGGGGGCAATGTCTATGACGCTTTTGGTGCGGCTATTGCGACTTTATTTGGATTTGCCTTCTCTCTCTATGTAGAGAAGTTTGTTCGCATTCCTTTTGTAACGGCCTTTGCGGGTGCCTTTGTTTTTGGATTGATCGCCCAGTTCTGGGCCCGCTATACAGGATTTCATTCGACGGCAGACTTGATCATAGCGGGAGCGGTCATGCCCTTTGTTCCAGGGATTGCTCTGACAAATGCGGTACGGGATATCATGACCAACCATATCAACTCTGGTATGAGCAAGATGTTTGAATCTCTGCTCATTACCCTTGCTTTAGGGGCAGGCACCTCTGTCGCCCTGGTTTTGATGACATAAGATGACTCTAACAAGTATTTTGCTCCAAGCAGTGGCGAGTTTACTCGCCATTATCACCTTTCTAATCGTACTGAATGTTCAACGCTCCATGCTCCTACCTGGTGGTATTTTGGGAATGGGTGTTTGGCTCCTCTATCTCGTCCTCAAAGAACCAACCAATGTTATTGTCGCGACCTTTATCGCAGCAGTAATTGGCTCTTGCATCAGTCAGATTTTAAGTATTGTCTACAAGACACCAGCGGTGGTCTTTGTCTTGGCCATTCTTGCCCCCTTGGTGCCAGGTTATTTATCCTATCGAACGACAGCTTTCTTTGTGACAGGCGATTACAGCCATGCAATTGCTAGCGCGACTTTGGTGGTTATGTTAGCTCTTGTTATTTCTATTGGAATGGCAAGTGGAACGGTAATTCTAAAGCTTTATTACTACATCCGAAAACAACGAGGAATCTCTTCCTAATACAATCAAAGCAAAGACTTGATTTGTTGAATCAAGTCTTTTTTCTCTCTTTTGTTCCTATTTGTGATAAAATAGAATGAAACGATTTTTTACAATGAATGAAAAAACAGAGGTAAATATGACAATCGGTATTGATAAGATTGGTTTTGCGACCAGTCAATATGTCTTGAAATTACAAGACTTAGCAGAAGCGAGGGGAGTTGACCCTGAAAAATTTAGCAAGGGACTCTTGTTAAATGAAATTAGTATTGCGCCACTGACTGAGGACATTGTTACCTTGGCAGCTAGTGCAAGCAACTCTATTTTAACAGACAAAGAAAAAGAAGAAATCGATATGGTCATCGTGGCGACCGAGTCAGGGATTGACCAGAGTAAGGCAGCGGCAGTCTTTGTTCATGGCCTATTAGGCATTCAGCCTTTCGCCCGTAGCTTTGAAATCAAAGAAGCCTGCTATGGAGCGACAGCTGCCCTTCATTATGCTAAATTGCATGTAGAAAATTCTCCAGAGTCTAAGGTTTTGGTCATTGCCAGTGATATTGCCAAGTATGGTGTGGGAACTCCAGGTGAACCAACTCAGGGTGCTGGAAGTGTAGCGATGCTAATCACTCAAAATCCACGCATCATGACCTTTAACAATGATAATGTTGCCCAAACGAGAGACATCATGGATTTCTGGCGTCCGAACTATTCAAGTACTCCTTATGTAAACGGCATGTACTCGACCCAACAGTATCTTGATTGCCTGACAACGACTTGGGATGAATTCAAGAAGCGCTATGATTGGGCCATGGGTGACTTTGCGGCCATCTGTTTCCACTTGCCTTATCCTAAGTTGGCCCTAAAAGGCTTGCGCAAGATGATGGACAAGACTCTATCTCAGGAGAAGCAGGATAGTTTGCAAGAGAACTTTGATAAGTCCATCCTTTACAGTCAGATGATTGGAAATATCTACACGGGTTCCCTCTTCCTCGGGCTTCTCTCCCTTTTGGAAAATGCAGAGACTTTGAAGGCTGGAGATAAAATTGCCCTCTACAGTTACGGAAGTGGAGCGGTTTCAGAGTTCTTTAGTGGAGAGCTGGTAGAAGGTTATGAAACTTACCTTGATAAGGATCGCTTGAGCAAACTCCGGCAGCGTACAGCATTGTCAGTTGTAGACTATGAAAAAGTCTTCTTCGAAGACTTGCAGTTGGATGAGTCTGGCTCAGCTCAATTTGCAGGCTATGAACATCAAGACTATGCCTTGGTGGAGATTGTCGACCACCAACGCCGCTATAGCAAGGTTGAGAAATAATGAAGATAAGTTGGAATGGATTTTCTAAAAAATCATACCATGAGCGCCTTGAGTTATTGCGAGCTCAGGCGCTCCTTAGTCCTGAAAAGCAAACCAGTCTGGAGCAGGATGAACAAGTCAGCTTGGCTATTGCAGACCAGCTGAGTGAAAATGTGGTAGGAACTTTTTCTCTGCCTTATTCGATCATTCCAGAACTTTTGGTGAATGGTCAGGACTACACAGTTCCCTATGTGACAGAAGAACCGTCCGTGGTTGCTGCGGCTAGCTATGCCAGCAAAATCATCAAGCGAGCAGGAGGTTTTACTGCTCAGGTTCATCAGCGCCAGATGATTGGTCAGGTAGCCCTTTATCAAGTTGCTGAACCTGAACAAGCGCAAGCGAAGATTGCCAGTAAGAAAGCGGAACTCTTGGAACTTGCCAATCAAGCCTATCCTTCTATCGTTAAACGTGGTGGTGGGGCGCGTGATTTGCATGTAGAGCAGATTAAGGGAGAAACAGACTTTCTCGTCGTCTATCTCCATGTCGATACCCAGGAAGCCATGGGAGCCAATATGCTCAACACCATGCTGGAAGCCTTGAAGCCAGTCTTAGAAGAACTCAGTCAGGGACAGAGTCTCATGGGAATCCTGTCTAACTACGCGACCGATTCTCTGGTGACTGCAAGCTGTCGTATCGCCTTTCGCTACTTGAGCCCTCAAAGGGACCAAGGACGAGAAATTGCGGAGAAAATAGCCTTGGCCAGCCAGTTTGCGCAGGCTGATCCCTACCGAGCGGCTACCCATAATAAAGGGATTTTTAATGGTATTGATGCCATTTTGATTGCCACTGGTAATGACTGGCGTGCCATCGAAGCTGGAGCCCATGCCTTTGCCAGTCGAGACGGACGCTATCAAGGTCTCAGTCGATGGAGTATAGATAGGGACACAGAAGAATTGGTCGGCCATATGACCCTACCCATGCCGGTAGCGACCAAGGGTGGCTCTATCGGTCTCAACCCACGTGTAGCCCTCAGTCATGAACTACTAGGAAATCCTTCAGCCAAGGAATTGGCTCAGATTATCGTGTCCATCGGTCTTGCCCAAAACTTTGCGGCCCTCAAAGCCTTGGTCAGTACGGGCATCCAGCAAGGCCACATGAAATTGCAGGCCAAATCCCTAGCTCTCCTAGCAGGTGCTAGTGAGTCCGAGGTTGCTCCCCTCGTTGAGCGCCTCATCGCAGATAAAACCTTTAACTTAGAGACAGCTCAGCGCTATCTCGAAAACTTAAGATCATAAAAAAACTCAGACGAATTCGTCTGAGTTTTTTGTACTTAAATACTTTTTCCAGGTAATAGGGTGACGGGTAAGAAGTAACCAGTTGTCGCAACTTCCTTGCCTTCAATCTTCTGCAAGAGAAGATCAACAGTGAGTTGGGCAATCTCTTTCATAGGTTGCTTAATCGTTGTCAGGTGAGGATAGTAGTTCTCGATAAAGTAGGTCCCATCATAGCCGATGACCTTGAGCTCATCAGGAACAGAAATTCCCAGCTCTTGAGCGATTTTGATCACCAGAATAGCTGTCAAATCATCCGAAGCAAAGATCGCATCTGGTTTCTGATGGGTCAAGATATTCTTGATTTCCATTTCTTTTCTGACGGGAGAAAAGTCACTCGAAACATTGATAATAGGCGCTTTCGGGAGAACCGATGCAAAACCAGCATGGCGCAGTCCAGTAGGTGAGTTCGAGTTGTCATTCCCTGTAATCATAATGATAGACTGGGCGCCTGTCTTGACCAAGGTTTGGGCTGCTAGGACTCCGCCACCGTAGTTATCAGAGGAGACGACAGGGATGTCTGGTGATAGATTTCGGTCAAAGGAAATAATCGGTGCCGTCACACGATTGTAGTCTTCGATTCCCAAGTTGTGGCTTCCAGAAATGATACCATCGACCTGGTTGGCCTCCAGCATTTCAATGTACTCTCGTTCTTTTGCAGAGTCATGTTCGCTGTTACAGATGATGGTCTTGTAGCCATTCTTGAAGAGTTGGTGTTCCAACTTGTCAATCAACTCCGCATAAAAGACATGACTGATGTTTGGAAAAATAAGTCCAATCAACTTGGCAGATTTTCCTTGGAGGCTTCGAGCTAGATTATTGGGCTTATAGCCTAGCTCTCGCATGGCTTCATTTACCTTTTGAATGGTTTTCTCAGATAGATACCCCTTTTTATTGATGACCCGTGAGACGGTAGTGGGGCTGACGCCTGCAAGTTTTGCGACATCAGTTAGTTTTGCGACCATAATCTAATTCATAGTAAGTTCCAGTTGGGTTTCCAGACTTGATCAGGATACCATTTTGGTCTGCATGTGGGAAGACACGACCAGAAAATACTTTTTCTCCTTTATTGATGAAAATTTCAAAGACTGACTTGTCGATGAAGATAGTGGCAGTAGTAGCTTGGTTATCGATAGGGCAAGAACGAGTCGTACCAAATTCTTGGGAGTACTGTTCACCAGCCTGACTACGATCCACTGTCACCTGTCCATTGACAAGATCAAAGTTGATTGAAAGCCCCTTGCCTTCTTTATCAGCGAGCAAGACAATCTCGCTTTGGCTATTGGCCTCCAAGTTGAGCTCGAGTTCATAGGTGTTATTGGTTTGAGTGCGATTTAAGAAGGCCTCTTCAGAAGAACGAAGTTCTTTGACGGCTGCGACCGGATATTGGTAGAGTTTGCCATCTTTGATAGTGAGTTCTTTGACCAATGAGAAGGTTCCTTGGTGGTCAAAACGGTCAGATGGGTAAGAAACATCTGGTAACCCAAGCCAACTTACTGCTAGTGCACGTCCATCTGGAGCGTTGAAGGCTTGAGTCGCATAGGCTTCGAAACCATAGTCTAGATTATGAAGTTGAGACACATCTACCATTTTGGCATTTTCAGGATCAAAGGATGCCCCTATTTTGTACATGTTTGGGTAGATATTGTCATAGTCTAGAACTTGTTTATCCAATCCTTGTGGACAGTAGAGAAGGACAGGTTGCTCCCCTACAAAGACTAGATTTGGGCATTCCATCATGTAGGCAGTGCGGTCGTTAGCAAAGTTAAGGTCGCCAACTGCTTGCCAGTTTGTATAATCATTGTCCACAGCCTTGTAGAGACGGACGAAGCCTTTTTTCTCCAAGTCCTGTCCACCGACGATAGCATAATATTGACCCTTGAAGTTAAAAATTTGCGGGTCGCGGAAGTGGTCTGTAGAGTCTGCTGGCTGGTCAATCAAGATCTTGTCAATCTTTGTAATCTTGCCATCCTTATCCATCAAAGCCCCAATCTGGTAAGGGTGACGGATCCAGTTTTCATCACGGACATTTCCAGTATAAAATAGGAACAACTGATCGCCGAACTGCATGGCAGAACCAGAGTAGGCACCGTGGCTATCCAATGGAGTATCTGGTAAAATTTTGACTCCAGTTTCTGTAAAGTGCACTAAATCATCACTTTCAAGCTGCACCCAAGACTTCAACCCATGGGCTGCACCGAAGGGGAAGTTTTGGTAAAAGAGAATCCATTTGCCATCAAAATAAGAAAAGCCATTTGGATCATTGAGAAGGCCCATTTTAGGCTCGACATGGTAACGAGTATGCCAAGGAGATTGAGCCATCTTTTCCTTGATTTGTTTGATTTCATCATTAGACCAGTCTTCATAGCGTCTGTAACGGCGCTCGGTTGTCCATTCCATTTTATCTTTCCTCCATAAGTTCTATTCTATTATTAATAGTAAACGTTTTCGGCAAAAAAAGCAAGTCTTTTATGTTAAAAAAAAGAAAAATATGTCAAACGATTGCCAGGAATCAAGTGAAGGAAATCTGGCAAATTTTCACGAAAAAATGAAAGAAAATGTAAATAAAAGCCTTATCTCCTCAAGTATAAAGATATTTTTTTGAGGAAAAAGAGAATATCCCTCAAAAACGAGCAAAAATAATCAGAGAAAAAAGAAAGGGAATAAAAAATTCTGCAAAACGCTTGACATATTTTAGAAACATGATAAAATAATAGTCGTAGGGCGAATAAAATCGCTTTCAAACAAGAACAAAATTTTATAAGGAGATTTTTGCAAATGAACAATCAGGATATTGCAAAAAAGGTCATCGAAGCCCTTGGCGGACGTGAAAATGTCAACAGTGTTGCCCACTGTGCGACTCGTCTACGTGTCATGGTCAAAGATGAAGGGAAAATCAATAAGGAAGTGATTGAGAACTTGGATAAAGTTCAAGGAGCTTTCTTTAACTCAGGCCAATACCAAATCATCTTTGGTACTGGTACAGTAAACAAGATGTACGACGAAGTGGTTGCACTTGGTTTGCCAACCTCTTCTAAAGAAGAAATGAAAGCAGAAGCTGCCAAACAAGGAAATTGGTTCCAACGTGCTATCCGTACTTTCGGTGACGTATTCGTACCAATCATTCCAGTTATCGTAGCAACTGGTCTCTTCATGGGTGTTCGTGGTCTCTTGACTGCTCTTGGGATGACACTTCCAGAAGATGTGACAACTTACACTCAAATCTTGACTGATACAGCCTTTATTATCTTGCCAGGATTGGTTGTTTGGTCAACCTTCCGTGTATTCGGTGGTAACCCAGCCGTTGGTATCGTCCTTGGTATGATGCTCGTATCTGACTCACTTCCAAATGCCTGGGCTGTTGCTTCTGGTGGTGAAGTAACTGCAATGCAGTTCTTCGGATTTATCCCAGTTGTAGGTTTGCAAGGTTCAGTTCTTCCAGCCTTCATCATCGGGGTTGTCGGAGCTAAATTTGAAAAAGCTGTTCGTAAAGTTGTTCCAGATGTACTTGACCTCTTGGTAACACCGTTCGTAACACTCCTTGTAATGTCAATCCTTGGATTGTTTGTTATCGGACCAGTCTTCCACGTTGTTGAAAGTTACATCCTCATTGGAACAAAAGCTATTCTTAACTTGCCATTCGGACTTGGTGGTTTCTTGATTGGTGGAGTTCACCAATTAATCGTCGTATCAGGTGTTCATCACATCTTCAACTTGCTTGAAGTTCAATTGCTTGCTGCTGACCATGCTAACCCATTCAACGCTATCATCACAGCTGCCATGACTGCTCAAGGTGCTGCGACAGTAGCCGTTGGTGTGAAAACTAAAAATCCTAAACTTAAAACACTTGCTTTCCCAGCTGCTCTTTCTGCCTTCCTAGGTATTACTGAGCCTGCTATCTTCGGGGTTAACTTGCGTTTCCGTAAACCATTCTTCCTTTCATTGATTGCTGGTGCAATCGGTGGTGGATTGGCATCTATCCTTGGACTTGCTGGTACTGGTAATGGTATCACAGTCATCCCTGGTACAATGCTTTACATTGGTAACGGACAACTTCTACAATACCTTCTTATGGTAGCTGTATCATTCGTTCTTGGTTTTGCCCTTACTTACATGTTCGGTTATGAGGATGAAAAAGAAGTTGCTTCTGAAGTAGCGACAGAACGTTTGGTCCAAGAAGAAACAACTGGTAACATTCCAGTAGCTCCTCAAAATGAAACAATCCAAACTCCAATCGTTGGGGACGTAGTTGCTCTTGAGAATGTTGATGACCCAGTCTTTTCAAGTGGTGCAATGGGACAAGGGATTGCTGTAAAACCAAGCCAAGGTGTAGTTTATGCACCAGCTGATGCAGAAGTATCGATTGCTTTTGCTACAGGACATGCTTACGGTTTGAAGACAGCAAATGGAGCTGAAATCTTGATCCACGTTGGTATCGATACGGTGACTATGAACGGTGAAGGCTTTGAACAAAAAGTTGCTCAAGGCGACAAGGTTAAAGCTGGTGACGTTCTTGGAACCTTTGACTCAAACAAAATCGCTGCTGCAGGTCTTGATGACACAACAATGGTTATCGTAACCAACACAGCAGACTACGCTTCTGTGACACCAGTCGCAAGTGGATCTGTTGTCAAGGGTGACGCTATCATCGAAGTGAAAGCCTAGTCCTCTTCGAAAACCAGATCTAAAAACAAAACGAACAAATATTATGTTTGTTCGTTTTTACTTGGATGGTAAGATTTACAGAGGAAAATCTAAAATATTGAGAAATCTAGCCCTTTAAAATGTGCTATAATAGAGAAAACAAAGATAAGAGGTTTATCATGACAAAATTATATGGAAGCTTAGAAGCGGGCGGTACAAAGTTTGTCTGTGCTGTCGGAGATGAAAATTTTAACATTGTAGAAAAAACACAATTTCCTACAACAACTCCTATCGAGACTATCGATAAAACCATCGAATTCTTTTCAAAATTCGATAATCTTGCAGGCCTTGCCATCGGTTCCTTCGGTCCCATTGATATCGACAAAAACTCAAAAACCTATGGCTTTATCACAACGACTCCAAAACCTCACTGGGCAAATGTAGACCTACTTGGTGCCCTTCGCCGCTCCCTCAACGTACCCATGTATTTCACCACAGACGTGAACAGCTCTGCATATGGTGAAGTGGTTGCTCGTAACAATGCTGGTGGCCGTATCGAAAACTTGGTTTACTACACGATCGGTACAGGGATCGGTGCAGGTGTTATCCAACGTGGTGAGTTTATCGGTGGTGTGGGTCACCCTGAGATGGGTCACTACTATGTGGCTAAACACCCAATGGATGTAGAGAAAGAATTTAACGGCGTTTGTCCTTTCCACAAGGGCTGTTTGGAAGGCTTTGCGGCTGGACCAAGTTTGGAAGCTCGTACAGGTGTTCGTGGTGAAAATATTGAACTCAACAACTCTGTCTGGGATGTTCAAGCCTACTACATCGCTCAGGCTGCGGTCAATGCTACAGTGACTTTCCGCCCAGACGTGATCGTCTTTGGTGGTGGAGTCATGGCACAGCAACACATGCTGGACCGTGTGCGTGAGAAATTTACAGCTCTTCTAAATGGTTACCTACCAGTACCAGACGTGCGTGACTATATCGTGACTCCAGCAGTCGCAGGCAATGGTTCTGCCACACTTGGAAACTTTGTCCTTGCTAAGAGTGTCGCAAAATAAAATAAACAAAACATCCGCTTGGGAAACCAAACGGATGTTTTGTTTGACGAAAATGTTTTTGAGCCTTTCCTTAAGTGATGACGGACGGTAGCGACTTTCTTCGAAATTCCATACCTAAACTTTGAGTCTAATGTCTCAAAGTTTCCGAACACCTGAACCCATTAGATTTCAGGTGTTTTTATCACGGCGGAAAGGCTAGGTAAGTCCTCGATTCACTATCGAAAAGTTGGCATGATTTCCATACCAAAGTATATTTAGTATCAGGCTATTTTCTATTCTCAAAACATCTGCCAGAAGAAATCAATAATATAAGTCAAACCATAAGTATAAACCACTAGGGTAAAGGGCTTAGTCAAAACGATGATAATCATATAGCGTTTGAAGGTCATCTTGGTCAGGGCAGCCAGCATACACAGAAAGTCAGCTGGACTGACAGGCCAGATCATCATAAAGATAAAGAACCGCTCGAAACGATTGCCCTTATCTAGCCAACCGATATACTTGTCATAGGTGCGCTTGCTGACGACCGACTGAACAAAGGCAGCTCCGTAGAGGCGCACGAGGTAAAAGATAATAGCACAGCCAATCACGATGCCGATATAGTTATAGATGGTTCCAATGATATGGCCGTAAATAAAGACCCCAGCCACTGAGGTCAAAGCTCCCGGAATGATCGGAACAACGGTTTGTAGGATCTGTAAAAAGATAAAGAGTGGTGGCCCCCAAACCCCAGCTTGCTGGATAAAGGCCGATAGGGTTTCCTTGGACTGTAACACTCCTGCCTGATAGGCCCAAATACAGAAAATCAAGGTGCCGACTCCCCCGACGATAGATGAAATATTGATGACTTGCTGTAGAAGGGGAGAAACAGCTTTCATTTGCTTATCCTGTGACATGTAAACTCCTCATAGATAGTATGATTCTACTATACCATATTTTATGGAGAAAAACTATCTGGATTATCTGACTGGAGAAATAAGTGTGGTAAAATGAGAATAAGAAAAAGACGGTATAGAATGAGGGGTATCATGTTAGGTTTAAACTTTAAAGGAGGCTGGCGCCAATATCAAAAACAGGTCTTGGATCGTTTTCAGGACTATCAAGCAGACGGTCATGTTCATCTAGTGGCCGCTCCAGGGTCTGGAAAGACCACCATTGGTATCGAGCTAATCGCTCGTTTTGGCAACCCAGCCCTCATCTTAGTTCCGACTGTCACTATTCGTGAACAATGGGTGGATAGAATACAAACTGCTTTTCTAGAGGATTGTCAGAGGCTTTCAGACCTCGTTTCCCAAAACTTAAAGGAGATGAAGGTATTAACGATTGTGACCTATCAGGCTTTTCATAGTGCCATGAACCAACTTCAATCACAAGAAGATGGAGAAGCAGAGGATTTTGTGGGGTTTGATTTGCTTGCAAGCCTAAGAGCTCAGAAAGTTGCTACTCTTTGTTTGGACGAATGCCACCACCTGCGCAATGAATGGTGGAAAAGTCTGGAAGCCTTTCGCAAGCAGTATGGACCGCTGAAACTCATCTCCCTGACAGCGACACCACCATATGACAGCGATCCTGAACTCTGGGAACGCTATATCCGAATGTGCGGGGAGATCGATCAAGAAATCACGGTACCTGAACTAGTCAAGGAAGACACTCTTTGCCCTCATCAGGATTTTGTCTATATGTGCTCACCAACAGCTGAAGAGGCGGAACGTCTCAAACAGTTTGAGGAGACTAAGTGGGACTATATTCATCACCTTATAGTCGATCCTGATTTTCAAACATTTGTAGCAGGGTCTAAGGTCCTCAAAGGGGATATTTCATCTGATTTGCTTTTAGAAGATCCCAAGTACTTGTCTGCTATGTTGATTTATATGCATTCTCAGGGGTTAACGATTCCTCCCTCTTTGCAAAATTTACTGGGAACCCAGAGGCTTCCAACATTGACCTCCTACTGGTTGGAGACGCTGTTGCAGAGCATACTCTATCAGACACCAGATTGGTATGAGGATCCAGATGGATATAGGAAAAAGTTAGAGGCTGACTTGAAGGCGCGTGGGTTGGTGGAAAAACGTCAGGTTTATCTGGTTAAGTCTAAGGCTTCTGACCAGCTTTTAACCCAATCTCTAGGGAAGTTGTCTGCCATTGCCGATATCTTTTTGACGGAGTATGAGAGTCTAGGTCAGGAACTGAGACAGTTAGTACTAGCTGACTATATTCGCAAGGATTTTGCCACCTATCTGGGAGATAATCAGGCAACCATTTCTCAGTTGGGGGTTCTCCCTTATTTTGAAAGCATTCGTCGAAAAGCTCAGGAGCAAGAAATACCTGTGTCATTGGCTGTCTTGTCAGGTAGTGTCGTTATTTTGCCTACCGATGTGGCAGCAGAGTTGAAGGAATTCTTGCCTCAGGTTCCTCTTAGTTTCTCATCTATTGGTCACTTGGATCCAAAAGATTATGTGCAGGTTGGTTTTCCGAGCTCAGCTAAGGGAATCGTGGCGGCAGTGACGGAGCTTTTTCAACGAGGGCGGATTCAAGTCCTAGTCGGAACCAAATCTCTCCTCGGAGAGGGTTGGGATGCTCCTTGTGTTAATTCCCTAATCCTCGGAAGCTTTGTGGGGAGCTTTATGTTGAGTAACCAGATGCGCGGGCGTGCCATTCGTATCTGGCCGGGACATCCAGAAAAGACCAGCAACATCTGGCATCTGGTAGCCGTTCAAGCGCAAGCACTTATCACTTTTCCTGGTGAGGAGCCTAGACCAGAGAGCAATCAAGATCTGCAGACCTTGTCGCGACGGATGGAGCATTTTCTTGGATTGGCCTATAATCAGGAGAGTATTGAGACCGGTTTGGATCGTTTGGATTTTCCAAAGCCCCCTTTTAAGAAAAAGCAAATTAGTGAGTACAATGAGCGAGTTAAGAGTCTCTCCAAGGATCGAGCAGGCTTGAGACAAAAATGGCAAGATGCTCTTGTCGTAGCGGATCAATTTGAGATAGTTACAGAAGTCGCAACCCAAAAACAGAAGGTCCCAGTCATGCTCTTGCTTGATGCATTAAAATGGGTTCGCATGTCATTGCTCTTGTTGGCAGTGGATTTGTTGGTCTTGCTATTTAGACTGAGATTAATCGGTGTTTGGTGGCTTACGACAGCATGTCTCCTCTTTTTGGCTTTTGCATCTTGGCGCTACCTCTGCTATAAGAGTCCCTATAAACGCTTGCAGTCTCTGGGTGAGCAAATCCGAAAGGCTCTGCTAGATTCGGGGCATCTAACGGATGATCAATCCCGTGTTCAGGTAGAGGAGGACAAGGAAAACTATATGGTTTTTGCCTATCTCAAGGGAGGAAGCATGAGAGACAAGGAGTTGTTTGCACAGACTGTGGGAGAATTCTTTGCTCCAGTGGACAACCAGCGCTATCTGTTAGTAGCTCAAAAAGCCCCAGCTGGCCAATCCAAGTATTTCGTAGTTCCTAGCCTCTTTGAAAAACGCAAGGAAGAAGCACAGAAATTCCTCGACTTTCTGAGACCGACTATCGGACGTTATCACCTCGTCTATACACGAACAGAGGCCGGGCGGAAAATCCTTCTCGAAGCTCGTATCAAAGCTCTCTCCAATAAAAATGACCGTACCTTGACTAAGAAGAAGGTTAAAAGCCGATTGGAGTAGGGGAGTTTACAAGAGATAAATAAGTAAATTCTCTTAAAATATAAACACAATTAGAGACAGTAAGAGACGATTGACTAGTTCAAGTAAGAAGGAGAAGAAAGTTAAAGTAGAAGAAATAGAACAAGTAGCTGGATAAGGACTACCCCTTAGAAATGGATTTCTAAGGGGATTTTTGTGGATTCGTGGTATAATTTTTATAAAAGTAGGCGCTATGAAATATTTTGTTTTTTAGAAAGAAATACTATGGATGATAGATTTATTACATTAAAGCACATTGATACTTCAGTAGCAGCTAAAAATGTTGCTAAATTACTTGAAGAAAATAAAACTTATTTCTTAAATGGGAACTGGGGTTCTGGAAAAACAGAATTTCTAGTTGAAGTTGGTAAGAATACTAATAAAAAATTAGTTACGATAGACTTTTGGAGATTAAGCGATAACCGCTCAACGATTGAGATTGTTTTTTCAAAATTACACCCGTTGGTATATAGCCTTTTAAGGATTTTCATAGTTTTATGTGTCGCAGTTTCTATCTTAATGACTAATGTAGTTGATTTGGGTTTAAGTTCTTTTTTTGAATCTTTTTGTGTTAAATTAATTATTGGGAGTATTGTTTTATTAGTAGCAATCTATCAATTTTTTAAAATCAAATCAGATGGTTTTTACAGTTGTTTACTAACTTCTAAATGTCTATCATTATCTCGAAAAGTATTAGTTATTGATGATTTTGATCGAATGTCTAACAAACAACAAGAGGAGAGTTATAAAATTTTTAGCTTGCTTAATGGCAAGATTCCAATTGTTTTTGTTGGAGATATTGAGAAAGTGCATCTTAACGACAATAATTTCCTCTCTAAAATTATTGATAGACGGATAGAACTACCATTTGTTCTTCACCCATCAAATATTTGGCAAGATTATTTTGAGTTGTTAAGTAAAAAACTCAATACGAGTTTGTCAGATGATTTTTGGAGAAGGTTTAGCTTTGAAAACAGAAATTTGCGAGATCGTAATCATTTTAATGACTATGTCAATCAAGAATTCTTTTCAAGGAAGAAGTTTGAACATGTTCAAGAAGAACAGCAACTTTGGATTATCTACGCTTATCTTTTTTATCCTGAATTATATAAACAACTATTAAAGAACGAAGAAATAAAAGTTAAGGATGATGAAGAAACAAGTTTTACAGAGATTTTCAAGTTTGGACGAAGCATACAGGAAATATTATCTGACATTCAGCAATCAGACCATAACCAATATCCACCGAACTATAAAAAGAATAAACCAGCCTATTTTCTCTATGAAGAACCTCTAAATCATACAAAAGAGGAATTTAATACATTACTTGAAACAGACAGTAATGAATTATCCAGAGAACTAAGAGAGGCAAACTATAACAAAGATTTTTATCAATATCTCTCAAGCGAATATAAATCTTTTTCTGAAATTCAGAAAGCTAAACTACTACGTATTACTATACAGGAATCTCTGAAATCTTATAATAGCTCTGCAATGGACTATATTGTTGAAGAAAAATTGAATGAAGAAATCCCTAGATATGAGAGAAATACTCCTTTAAGCAAGGAAACAATAGCTAGGATTGTAAATTTTTGGGAAACTATTCTTAGGAAAGAAGGTTTAGACCAGTCTGAAATCATTTATTTTATGGAAAAGCATAGAGTACTTAGCTTCCATGATTTGGGACTTCACTATACAAAATTAGAGATTAATAATGAAAATTTTGCCAAGTTAAATCGGAAAGATTTCTTCCTATTGACCTATCTAAGTGCGGTTAATAAATTTGGGCAATTTAAGAAATGGGATAGTAGTATATGGAATGCGATAGATTGTTTTGGAGATAAGGAATTTTTATCATTTTGGAAATTTCAAGGGATTCTATCTACTGATGAGAATTATTTTGATTTTGATATTATCCCAGAAAATATGATCTATACTCTTTGGATAGGTAAATACACTTTTGAACCACCACATGATTTTGAAGATTATAGGGAGGATGTTATTAAAAAGATTCGCCTGAAACTTGATCAGCTGGAATCAAAAGGATTCACATTTGATGAGAAAATAGATGGAGAACATAGACGCAGGGATTAGGATTTTAAAATTTGGGTATTTTTCTAGTTTATTGCTTATTTCTTACCGTTACACTAAATTAGCATTCTCTAAAAAAATTACTTGCTCTACTCAGGTCGAGTGGTTTTTATAGAATTATGATAAAATAGGAGAAATAATACATTTTTTGAAAGAGGTTTAGACAAAACTTTGTTTCCATATTTCCTGGAAACGGATAGAAAGCAAGGAGAAACATGGAACAAACTAATCAAAAATCCCAGTGCCAACAACTCTGGGCTAGAAACAAATACCTCGTTTTGAGCCATTCCAGCAATATTTACAATGAGATTCGCCAATACTTGAAGAATGAAGAGGTGGAGGTGAGTCAGGTTCAAGAGATGATTGACCGTGCCTGTCAAATCCCAGAACACAGGGGTCAGGTTTGCAATGCCTTTCAGCATATTTGGGGCTATTTCAAAAAGAAAGCGACAGATGTTGAGCGTAAGGACTATATGCTCTTGCTGGATCGCTACCGCTTTGGTCAGGCTTCTAAGGAAGACTTGATTGCTAAGACTCGAGAGTTGCTGGATAGCTATCCGAATACCTACTTGCAACATTCAACGTTACTGAAAGGAGACGCCCATGAGACTTTGGCATGAGGCTTTGATTTCACGACTTCCACGTCCGCAACTCTTGGGGCAACATCGAGAGTGCTGTGCCCTGCGTGGTAATGGTTGGGGCAGAAAGCATGCGACGGTGAACTATGTCTTTACCCACTCGCCTTATCGTCTCTATGCCTATCATCGCTTGATTATGGAGGAGATGGCAATCCGTGGCTACAATGTCAGTCCAGAATGGCTGGACAAGAACTACCGTGGCAAAATTTGCCCAGCTTATGAAGACTTGCCTGAGGAGAAGTTGGACAATCCCGTCTACAGTGAGCATGATGCAGCCTACTACGAGGAGTGTTTGGCTAATCTCCGAGAGAAAGGCATTGAGCTGGCGTAAGAGTAAGGATTATCTCTGATTTATAACTATTCTCGTCATTTTTTCGAATAATAAAAATGAGACCTGTAGAATTTTTCTAAGGTCTCCTTTTTATGAGTATTAGGATTTACTTTTAATAACTTTTAAGTTATAATTAAATTGAAAAGAGGTTGCTTGGTGCATACAATTTACTTCTATAAGGACAAAAATGGAAATGAGCCAGTCTTAGATTATATGAGAGAATTGGCTAGAAAAAAGAGTAAGGACAGTCGCATCAAACTCAATAAACTAAATGACTATATCGAGTTGCTTAGTCAGCATGGGACTAGAGCAGGTGAACCCTATATCAAACATTTGGAAGATGAGATTTGGGAACTAAGACCTCTGAGGGATAGGATATTATTTGTGGCTTGGCTTGATGGGAGTTTTGTTCTCTTACATCATTTTGTCAAAAAGACTCAGAAAACTCCTAGGAGAGAAATTGAAAAAGCCAAGCGTGAACTGAAGGACATAAAAGAAAGAGGGTTAAGTGATGAAGAATAGGGCTATTGGGAGTAACTGGAAGGATGTCCGCTCTGAACTCTTTACCAAGGAAGAAATTCTTGAAAGTGATATGCGAGTGGCTATTATGAGTGAGTTGATTGAGGCTAGACATGAGCAAGGTATCAGTCAGAAAAAGCTAGAGGAACTCAGTGGAGTAGGCCAGCCTGTCATAGCTAGGATGGAAACAGGAAAGACCAGTCCTCAGTTGGATACGGTCTTAAGAGTTCTTGCTAGTTTAGGAAAGACACTAGCAGTCGTCCCACTTGAACAGGAAAAAAGTTGATAGAGATGAAATTACTTGGTTGGCTAAAATCATCGACTGGATAATTTTACCTCCCGTCCGCACTTTTTTAGGGAAATATCAGAATTACAAAAGAAAACCACCCTATAGTCTTTTCTAATAGCAAGCCATAGTCACTGATGAGAATCATCAATAGCTCGTTTGAGCATTCTAACTAAAATACAGCAATAAAACAAGCAATACAAAGGATTTGAGACACTGGTCTCAAGTCTTTTCTTGTTGTCTAAAAGAGTGATATAGTTTCAAACTATATCAAAGCCTAATTATTTACAATTATACAGACAGTTTCTTTTCTGTTAAGATAGTTTCAACAACAAATTTTGGAGGACACATCATGTCAACTACGATCATCGGTTTCCCTCGTTTGGGCGAATTCCGCGAATTAAAATTTACAACTGAAAAATACTTTAGAAAAGAAATCTCAGAAGAAGAACTCTTGGCAGTGGCAAAAGAATTGCGTGCTAAACACTGGAATATTGTCAAAGAAAAAGGCATCACTGAAATCCCATCAAATGACTTTTCTCACTATGACAACTTCCTAGATGCGGCTTTCCTTTTCAACGTGGTCCCTGCTTCTGTTCAAAACTTGGACTTGTCTGACCTTGAGCGCTACTTTGCTTTGGGACGTGGTTACCAAGGAGAAAAAGGGGACGTGCGTGCCCTTCCGATGAAGAAATGGTTCAACACCAACTACCACTACATCGTTCCTAAATTTGAAAAAGACACTCAAGTCAAATTGGCTGGTCACAAGATCTTTGATCAGTTCCAAGAAGCAAAAGAACTTGGTCTCAACACTCGTCCAGTCCTTGTAGGTCCATTCACTTTCCTTCAATTGTCAGACTTTGAAGAAGGCGTGAAAGCAGAAGACTTCGTAGACAGCTTAGTAGCTGCTTACCAAGAAGTTTTTGCTAAATTGGCTGAGCTTGGTGCGACTCGCATCCAACTCGACGAAGCGGCTCTTGTCAAAGATTTGACAGCTGAAGAAAAAGCTCTCTTCTTGAACCTCTACAACAAACTCTTGGCTGATAAAAAAGGTCTTGAAGTTTTGCTTCAAACTTACTTCGGTGACGTTCGTGACGTTTACGCTGACCTTGTGAACTTGCCAGTAGATGCCATCGGTCTTGACTTTGTTGAAGGTAAGAAAACTCTTGAATTGGTTAAAGGTGGCTTCCCAGCTGACAAGACTCTTTATGCAGGTATTGTCAATGGTAAGAACATCTGGCGTAACAACTACGAAAAGAGCTTGGCTATTCTTGAGCAAATCCCAGCTGAAAACATCGTTTTGACAAGCTCATGCTCACTTCTTCATGTACCATTTACAACAGCTAATGAAGATTTTGAACCAGCTATCTTGAACCACTTTGCATTTGCAGTAGAAAAATTGGATGAGATCCGTGACTTGGATGCTATCCGCAACGGTCAAGGTGAACAAGCTCTTGCAGCTAACAAAGAACTCTTTGCGACTGAACGTGTGGGTGAAAACGCAGAACTTCGTGCGCGCATCGCTGGATTGACAGACGCAGACTACACTCGCTTGCCAGCCTTTGCGGAACGTGAAGCTATCCAAGAAGAAGCCTTTAAACTTCCAGCTCTTCCAACAACAACCATCGGTTCATTCCCTCAAACTAAGGAAGTCCGTGCTAAACGTTTGGCTTACCGTAAGGGTGAATTGTCACAAGAAGAATACGACGCTTTCCTTGCTGAAACCATCGACGAATGGATCAAATGGCAAGAAGAAGTTGGATTTGACGTGCTTGTACACGGTGAATTCGAGCGTAACGACATGGTTGAGTACTTCGGTCAAAACTTGTCAGGTTACCTCTTCTCTAAGAATGGTTGGGTACAATCTTACGGTATGCGTGGGGTGAAACCACCAATCATCTGGGGTGACGTCACTCGTCTCAACCCAATCACTGTGAAATGGTCTAGCTACGCACAAAGCCGTACTGACAAACCTGTTAAAGGTATGTTGACAGGACCTGTTACCATCCTTAACTGGTCATTTCCACGTGAAGACATCTCTATCAAGGACTCAACTCTTCAAATCGCCCTTGCTATCAAGGATGAAGTTCTTGACCTTGAAGCTGCAGGTGTGAAAATCATCCAAATCGACGAGGCTGCTCTTCGTGAAAAATTGCCACTCCGTCGTAGCGACTGGTACGAAGACTACCTTGACTGGGCTATTCCAGCCTTCCGCTTGGTACACTCAACAGTAGCGCCAGACACTCAAATCCACACTCACATGTGTTACTCAGAATTTACAGATATCATCCCAGCTATCGACAACATGGATGCGGACGTTATTTCCTTTGAAGCAAGCCGTTCAAACCTTGAAATCTTGGACGAACTCAAAGCGAAAAACTTCCAAACAGAAGTGGGACCTGGGGTTTACGATATCCACTCTCCTCGTGTGCCTAATGAAGGCGAAATCGACCACACAATCGATGCTATTCTTGCCAAAGTTCCAAGCAAGAAAGTTTGGATCAACCCTGACTGTGGTTTGAAAACACGTGGTATTCCAGAAACAAAAGAAAGCTTGATCCGCCTTGTCGAAGCAGCAAAAGCTGCGCGTGAGAAATTGTAAGATTAGATTTCTCTCTTGACACTGTTTGATCAAGGAACTGCTTAGCCCAAGCCGGCTTAGCAATCATGAAATCAAAAAGAAAAGGATAATGACTATGTCACGCCAAACTCCGTCACTTTCATTTGAAGTGTTCCCTCCAAACCCAGCTGTGGGTAATGATAAAATTATTTCAGCCTTGCAGGATATGCGGGAGCTGACACCGCACTTTATCAGTGTGACTGCCAGCAATAATAAATTTAATATCAAGGAAACAACGGTTCGTTTGGCTGACTTTATCCAGAATGATTTGGCGATTCCAACTATTGCCCACTTGCCAGCTATCTATCTGACCAAGGAAAAGGTTGCTGAAACCATTGCAGACTTGGATAAGGTTGGGGTACAGAAAATCTTGGCCTTGCGTGGGGATATTATCCCTGATGTGGAGCCACAAAAGGATTTCCGCTACGCAACGGATTTGATCGAGTTCATCAAGGAACAAGCCCCTCACTTTGATATTATTGGAGCTTGTTATCCTGAAGGGCATCCTGACTCGCCAAACCAGATCTCGGATATTCAAAATCTCAAGAAGAAAGTGGACGCAGGCTGTTCAAGCCTTGTAACGCAACTTTTCTTTGACAATGAGCGCTTCTACGATTTCCAAGACAAGTGTACTTTGGCAGGGATTGAGGTTCCCATTCATGCGGGGATCATGCCCATTCTTAACCGTAACCAAGCGCTTCGTCTATTGAAAACGTGTGAGAATATCCATCTTCCACGTAAATTTAAGGCCATCTTAGACAAGTATGAGCATGACCCTGAGTCGCTCAGAGCAGCAGGACTTGCCTATGCAGTGGATCAGATCGTGGACTTGGTCACTCAGGATGTCGCAGGTGTGCATCTATACACCATGAACAATGCTGAAACAGCAAAATACATCCACCAAGCAACCCATGCCTTGTTTAATCATCAGTCTTTAGGATAATAAAAAGCAAACCATTCTTCTCAGGTGAGGGGAATGGTTCCTTTTTAATAGAAAAGCCCGTACTTTTTAAGAAAAATATGATAAAATAGACTCTGTACGTACTTGATACAAAGATGAGGGTATAAAAGTTTTAAAGGCTTTGTCGATTCTCAATTTTATGATAGAAATTTTTTCATAATTTGTTCTTTTCAGTATTTAGTTTGAGCGACACGAACGAGTCAAATCGATGTTATTTGACGAGAGAGTTAGTAAAGTATTTAGCTAATCGCCTAATAGCGATTAGCGTGAAAGGATTAGATGCTTTAGCATCAAACCTTTCTAATGATTTGTATCTTGATAGTTGAACACGGGCTAAATCCCTAGTGAAAAAGATAGATTTCCTGGTGTGCATCGCACACTGCGTTAATTTATGCAATCATGAGTAATTGAACACGGCCGAAAAGCTGTGTAAAAAAGATAAACTGTCTTGTCTTTATCGAAGACTTCGCCAGTTTCCTATTTTTACTTTGCTTTTTGCGACCTTAGTATCTTGATCTTTGTAGGCAAGGCGTATAATTTCATCAATCCAAAGGGGATTAAAATGACAAAACAAGTGTTTCAAACGACTTTTGCGGGTCGTGAGTTAATTGTAGAGACTGGCCAGGTTGCTAAGCAAGCAAATGGCTCTGTTGTTGTGCGTTACGGTGAGTCAACTGTCTTGACTGCTGCCGTTATGTCTAAGAAAATGGCAACTGGGGATTTCTTCCCTCTTCAAGTCAACTACGAAGAAAAAATGTATGCGGCTGGTAAGTTTCCTGGTGGCTTTATGAAACGTGAAGGGCGTCCTTCGACAGATGCAACTTTGACAGCGCGTTTGATTGACCGTCCAATCCGTCCTATGTTTGCGGAAGGTTTCCGTAATGAAGTCCAAGTCATCAACACAGTTCTTTCTTACGATGAAAATGCTTCTGCACCAATGGCAGCAATGTTTGGATCATCATTGGCACTTTCTATCTCAGATATTCCATTTGACGGACCAATCGCTGGGGTACAAGTGGGTTATGTAGATGGCCAAATCATCATCAACCCAAGTCAAGAACAGGCAGAGCAATCGCTTCTTGAATTGACAGTAGCAGGAACTAAACATGCAATCAACATGGTTGAGTCTGGTGCCAAAGAATTGTCAGAAGAAATCATGTTGGAAGCCCTTCTGAAAGGACACGAAGCTGTTAAAGAATTGATTGCCTTCCAAGAAGAAATCGTTGCTGCGGTTGGTAAGGAAAAAGCAGAAGTGGAATTGCTTCATGTAGACGCTGACTTGCAGGCTGAAATCATCGCAGCTTACAACAGCGACCTCCAAAAAGCGGTCCAAGTAGAAGAAAAATTGGCTCGTGAAGCTGCAACTCAAGCAGTTAAAGACCAAGTAACAGCAGTTTACGAAGAAAAATATGCAGACCATGAAGAATTTGAACGTATCATGCGTGATGTGGTTGAAATCTTGGAACAAATGGAACACGCTGAAGTGCGCCGTTTGATCACAGAAGACAAGGTGCGTCCTGACGGTCGTAAGGTTGATGAAATCCGTCCATTGGATGCGGTTGTTGACTATCTTCCTCGTGTACATGGTTCTGGCCTTTTCACTCGTGGACAAACTCAAGCCCTTTCAGTTTTGACCTTGGCTCCGATGGGAGAAACTCAAATCATCGATGGTTTGGACCCAGAGTACAAGAAGCGCTTTATGCACCACTATAACTTCCCGCAATACTCAGTAGGGGAAACTGGACGTTATGGTGCACCAGGTCGTCGTGAAATTGGTCACGGTGCTCTTGGTGAGCGTGCCCTTGCTCAAGTCTTGCCAAGTTTGGAAGAATTCCCATATGCGATCCGCTTGGTAGCTGAAGTATTAGAATCAAACGGTTCTTCTTCTCAAGCTTCTATCTGTGCGGGAACGCTTGCCCTTATGGCTGGTGGTGTGCCAATCAAGGCGCCAGTAGCTGGTATTGCCATGGGTCTTATCTCAGATGGAAATAACTATACAGTATTGACAGATATCCAAGGTTTGGAAGACCACTTTGGAGATATGGACTTCAAGGTTGCCGGTACTCGTGAGGGGATTACAGCTCTTCAAATGGATATCAAGATCCAAGGAATTACTGCTGAAATCTTGACAGAAGCCCTTGCCCAAGCCAAGAAAGCGCGTTTTGAAATCCTTGATGTGATTGAAGCAACCATTCCAGAAGTTCGTCCAGAATTGGCTCCAACTGCACCGAAAATTGATACTATCAAGATTGATGTGGACAAAATTAAGATTGTTATCGGTAAGGGTGGAGAAACCATCGACAAAATTATCGCTGAAACAGGCGTTAAAATCGATATCGACGAAGAAGGCAATGTGTCTATCTACTCTAGCGACCAAGATGCCATTAACCGTACCAAAGAAATCATTGCTGGTCTAGTTCGTGAAGCAAAAGTGGATGAAGTTTACCATGCTAAGGTTGTTCGTATCGAGAAATTTGGTGCCTTTGTCAACCTCTTTGATAAGACAGATGCACTTGTGCACATTTCTGAAATGGCTTGGACTCGTACCAACCGTGTTGAGGACTTGGTAGCTATCGGTGATGAAGTCGATGTTAAGGTTATCAAGATTGATGAAAAAGGCCGTATCGATGCCTCTATGAAAGTTCTTCTTCCTCGTCCGCCAAAACCTGAGCATGATGAAAAATGCGAAAAGTCTGAGCGACCTCACCGTCCACATCATCACAAGGACCACAAACCGAAGAAAGAATTTACACACAAACCAAAAGACTCAGAATAAGAAAAGGAGAAATGTATGGGATGGTGGCGCGAAACCATTGATATTGTAAAAGAAAATGATCCAGCGGCGCGCAACAGCTTGGAAGTTTTGCTGACTTATCCAGGTGTCAAGGCCTTAGCTGCCCACCGTCTCTCGCATTTTCTCTGGAAGCACGGCTTCAAACTCCTAGCTCGTATGCACAGTCAGTTTTGGCGCTTTTGGACTCAGATTGAGATTCATCCAGGTGCTCAGATAGAATCAGGTGTCTTTATCGACCATGGTTCTGGCTTGGTGATTGGAGAGACGGCGATTGTTGAAAAAGGCGTTCTTCTCTATCACGGAGTGACTCTTGGTGGGACTGGTAAGGATGTTGGCAAACGCCATCCGACTGTGCGTAAAGGAGCTCTTATATCAGCCCATGCCCAAGTCATCGGACCGGTAGAAATCGGTGAAAATGCCAAAGTCGGTGCTGCTGCAGTAGTCGTGGCAGACGTACCTAGTGATGTGACAGTTGTCGGTATTCCGGCTAAGATCGTCCGAGTTCATGGACAGAAGGATGAACCAACGATCCACGAAGTTGAAGAAAAACGTGAGTATTACGTCAATAAACTAGAGCAGGCTAGAGAAGCCAGTCACCATTCATCAAGTCTGTAGGATAGGGTAGCAAAGTTATCGAGGTGAAGTATGACAGGAGGTAAGAACTATGTCAGATTTATCAGATGCAATTTTGAACCAGGCAGTTCTTGAGTTGCAAGAACGCTTGGATGGTCTTGCTAAGGAGCGCTTTATTAAACTGCCACCTAGCCACCAGCGTGAATGGGCTCATTATATCAGTGAAGCCAAAAAAGATGAGACCAAACTGCGCCGTCTAAATAAAATGAAGGCGGATTTGCTGGAGCCTTAAAGAAAGAGAAGTTATGCTATTAGAGGAATTTGAAGATGTAGCAGCAGTTATTGAGCCAACTGAAAAGCCAGTCCATGACAAGGGAGAGGTATGCGAAACCATCATTCTGTCCTTTAATGGCGAAATTCTGAAACGTTTGATTGAGTCAGAAGATGTCTATCCGGGAGGCTATTTGAAAAGCATAAACGGCCATCATCCATGGTATATTTATGGCCAAGGACCTAGCAAGCTAGCAGTTACGTTGGCTCCAATTGGGGCTCCCATGATAGTTGGCCAGCTGGAGGAGTTGGCGGCCAGAGGCTTCAAAAATTTTATCATTTTAGGTTCCTGTGGCGTTTTGGACCGCTCAATTGAGGCGGATAAAATTATCCTGCCTGCGGCTGCATTGCGAGATGAAGGAACTAGCTATCACTATGCCCCACCGGGTGACGAAGTCGCCTATGACGAGTCTCTGCTGATCGAGCTGGAAGCCATCTTTGACAAGCACAATATCGAGCATATCCGCACCAAGTCTTGGACGACTGATGCCTTTTATCGAGAAACGCCTGATAAGGTCAAGCGTCGCTTGACTGCTGGTGCACAAGTGGTGGACATGGAAGCTTCAGCTATCATGGCTTGGAGTCAATTTCGCAAGAGTAAAGTCTATCAGTTCTTCTACACAGCTGACTATGTGGATCATCATAACCGAGCCTGGGATGCCCGCCATGAAGAGCGGACAGCTGATGCCATGACTTTTTTCACTATCGCTTTGACAATAGCCAAGGAACTAGAAAGGTAACTACAAGAATGGCAGTATATTTTTACGGCTGTATCACCATGGATGGCTACTTGGCAGACAGCCAGCACAGGATAGACTGGCTGCATCAGCTTGGTTCTGTAGAGGATACAGGCTATGATGACTTTTACAGGCAAATGGATATCACCATCATGGGCAAGCGGACCTTTGAGGAAATCCAAGATTTGCAAGATGTAGAAAGTTTTTATCAAGCTACGGAAAACTATGTCTTTACGCATGATAGGCACCTGCCTGTCAGCAATTACCAGCCAGTAGCTGGGGATGTGGTGGACTTTGTTCAACAGATTGACAAAGGCAAAAATGTCTTTGTGATTGGTGGTAATTCCTTGGTAGGACCGCTCTTGGATGCGGATCTTTTCGACCACCTCATTATTCAGATAGCGCCCCTTATCCTAGGAAAGGGAGTTCCCCTCTTTACTCAAGAGGAAGGGCAGCACTTTTACCAACTGGATAGCCTCAGACAATTTGGCCCTTTTGCAGAGCTGGTTTTCAGCCGAAAAAGTCAGAAATAGAGAAGGGAGTGGACCGCATGATTAAAATTTATGACACCATGTCTCGTGATTTGCGAGAATTTGTACCTATTGAGGACGGCAAGGTTAAGATGTATGTCTGTGGGCCAACTGTATACAACTATATCCATGTCGGCAATGCCCGCTCAACAGTAGCTTTTGATACCATTCGTCGTTATTTCGAATACCGTGGCTACGAAGTTGCCTATATTTCCAATTTCACGGATGTAGACGATAAGATTATCAACCGTGCCAAGGAAGAAGGTATCACGCCTCTGGAGGTTGCGGACAAGTACATCGCTGCCTTTCGTGAGGATGTGACGGCTTTGGGCGTGAAACCTGCGACTCGTCATCCGCGTGTAGTAGAGTTTATGGCTGACATCATTCGTTTTGTGGAAGACTTGATTGAAAAAGGTTATGCCTACGAGAGTCAAGGAGATGTTTACTTCCGAGTGGAAAAATCCCATAACTATGCTAAGTTGGCTAACAAAACCTTGGAAGATTTGGAGCTAGGTGCATCAGGTCGTACCGATGAAGAAACGGCTCGCAAGGAAAATCCTGTAGACTTTGCCCTTTGGAAAGCTGTAAAACCAGGCGAGATTTCTTGGGACAGTCCTTGGGGACCTGGTCGTCCGGGCTGGCATATCGAGTGTTCGGTCATGTCAACAGAGATTTTGGGCGATACCATTGATATCCACGGTGGGGGAGCTGATCTGGAGTTTCCTCACCATACCAACGAAATTGCCCAGTCAGAAGCCAAAACAGGCAAGATCTTTGCTAACTACTGGATGCATAATGGCTTTGTCAATATCGACAATGTCAAGATGTCTAAGTCCTTGGGCAACTTTATTACCGTGCATGATGCTCTTAAGACCATTGATGGGCAAGTACTTCGTTTCTTCTTTGCAACTCAACACTACCGTAAACCAATCAACTTTACCGAAAAAGCAGTGCGGGATGCAGAGACTAATCTCAAGTATCTGAAGAACACTTATGAGCAACCATTTACTAGAACTGTAGATGCAGGGGAGTTGCAGGCTTTTAAAGATAAGTTTGTGGCGGCTATGGATGAGGACTTTAACTCTGCCAACGGTATCACAGTAGTCTTTGAAATGGCCAAGTGGATTAACTCAGGAAACTATGATGCAACGGTTAAGGAAGCTCTTGCGGCTATGTTAGAGGTCTTTGGAATTGTCTTTGTCGAGGAAGTTTTAGAAGTAGAGATTGAAGCCTTAATTCAAAAACGTCAAGAAGCGCGTGCCAATCGTGACTTTGCGACAGCAGACCAAATCCGTGACCAACTAGCTGCTCAAGGGATTAAACTACTGGATACAAAAGATGGAGTGAGGTGGACACGTGATTGATGTCAATCTCATTAATGGGATTGCGCTAGCTTTTGAGGGGGATGCGGTGTATTCTATGTATATCCGCCGTCACCTCATCCTCAAAGGTATGACCAAGCCCAATAAACTCCATCAAGAGGCAACTAAGTATGTGTCAGCCAAGGCTCAAGCTCGTTTGATTTCCCTCATGTTGGAGGAGCAAGTCCTGACGGAAAAAGAAGAAGAAATCTATAAACGGGGACGTAACACCAATAGCCACACAAAGGCTAAAAATGCAGATGTCGTGACTTATCGTATGTCCACGGGATTTGAAGCGGTCATGGGCTATCTCCATCTGACTGAAAATCTGGAGCGTCTAGAGACCATAATTTCTTGGTGCATCCAAAAAGTGGAGGGCTAGAATATGATTGCAAAGGAATTACAAGACTGGTTTCCTGAAGCTCAGATTTCAGATCAGCCAGTAGAGAAACCAGGCTATCTCACTCTCCCTTTAGCTTCTCAGCAGTGGATTTTACTGGAGGAAGATGGGCTCAGCGAGCGTGAAAAGCAGCTGGTTGCCCTTTTGACCCAGCAAGAGCAGGCTCGTTCGCTCAATCCTTGGTATCCCTATCTGATCGAGGGGAAGGGGCAGGCACCGCAAACTTTCAAAAAGATTCAGCTGGTTTATTGCCATCTTTCCTATTTCCAACAGGAAAATCTATCCTCTTGGCTAGATATGATGCAAACTCTCTTTCCCAACTGCCAGACAGTATTGCAGGTCGGTGCTCAGGATTATGTATTTGTTCTTCAACAAGATAAGTACACCTCTGTTCGCTCGATTTTATCTGATACGATTGAAGCGGTTGAGTATGATTTTGGCCTTCGTCTGTCGATCATGTTGGGGCAGGTTTGGTCTCAGACAGGCCATCAAGCCCTATCAGACTTGATCAAAGCGGAGCGAGATTTGTTTAAGGCTTGGTGGCGTCAGGGGCATCAAGGTGTACACACCTTTTCACAGCTCTATCTGTGGACTATGGGAGAAAGGCTTGTGGACCTGAGAGTCATTAAAGACTGCCTACACCAGATGATTTTGGATCAGGATCAGATTCAGGAGATTATTCTTTCTCTCTGGGAAAACAGTGCTGTCCTAACTAAAACAGCCCAGCAACTCTATCTGCACCGCAATTCTCTCCAATACAAGATTGACAAATGGGAAGAATTGACAGGGCTACAGTTGAAGGAGTTGACGGATCTCACTCTTTGTTATCAGTTGATTTTACCAGATATTCTTTAAAGTTTTGTGCAAGTTGCACAGAACTTTTTTATTTTTTTGGTCACCTTGCCATAGAAAAATAAAGCGTTTTCATCTATAATAAAACTATCAAAATACAAAAGGAGTTCACCTCGATGGTAGAATTAAATCTTAAAAACATTTACAAAAAATATCCAAACAGCGAACACTATTCAGTTGAAGACTTCAACTTGGACATCAAAGACAAAGAATTTATCGTTTTCGTAGGTCCTTCAGGATGTGGTAAATCAACAACTCTTCGTATGATTGCTGGTCTTGAAGACATTACAGAAGGTACTGCATCTATCGATGGCGTGGTTGTTAACGACGTAGCACCAAAAGACCGTGACATTGCCATGGTATTCCAAAACTACGCTCTTTACCCACACATGACTGTATATGACAACATGGCTTTCGGTTTGAAATTGCGCAAATACAGCAAAGAAGACATCGACAAACGTGTGCAAGAAGCGGCAGCAATCCTTGGTTTGAAAGAATTCTTGGATCGTAAACCTGCTGACCTTTCAGGTGGTCAACGTCAACGTGTTGCCATGGGTCGTGCCATCGTCCGTGATGCAAAAGTGTTCTTGATGGACGAACCTTTGTCAAACTTGGATGCCAAACTTCGTGTATCTATGCGTGCTGAAATTGCGAAAATCCACCGTCGTATCGGTGCTACAACCATCTACGTAACTCACGACCAAACAGAAGCGATGACATTGGCAGACCGTATCGTTATCATGTCAGCTACTAAGAACCCTGCTGGTACAGGTACTATCGGACGTGTTGAACAAATCGGTACCCCTCAAGAAGTTTACAAAAACCCAGTTAACAAATTTGTAGCAGGATTTATCGGAAGCCCAGCTATGAACTTCATCAATGTGAAATTGGTCGGTAGCGAAATTGTTTCTGACGGTTTCCGTTTGAAAGTGCCAGAAGGTGCTTTGAAAGTTCTTCGTGACAAAGGCTACGAAGGAAAAGAATTGATTTTCGGTATCCGTCCAGAAGATGTGAATGCAGAACCTGCTTTCCTTGAAACATTCCCAGAATCAGTGGTTAAAGCAACTATCTCAGTATCAGAATTGCTTGGTTCAGAATCTCACCTTTACTGCCAAGTTGGTAAAGACGAATTTGTTGCAAAAGTGGATGCTCGTGACTACTTGCAAACAGGTGCAACAGTTGAACTTGGATTTGACTTGAACAAAGCACACTTCTTCGACGTAGAAACTGAAAAAACAGTCTACTAAGCAAATGAAATGTCAAAACACTGCTAGAGAAATCTGGCAGTGTTTTTTTAATGATTGGTGTTGGCATAAAAACAGGCTTTTCTAGTTTTCATATCCTTAAAAAAGTGATAAAATGGTAGGAAGAATTGGAGAGTATAGATGCCGAAAGAAGTGAATTTGACGGGCGATCAGGTAGTCGCTTTAACGAGAGAATATTTAACAAAGGAAGACGTTGCTTTTGTACAAAAAGCATTGATTTACGCAGTTGATTGTCATAGTGGGCAGTTTCGGAAATCAGGTGAGCCCTATATTATCCATCCCATTCAGGTAGCAGGAATTCTGGCTAAGCTCAAGCTGGATGCCGTAACCGTTGCCTGTGGTTTTTTGCATGACGTTGTTGAAGACACAGATGCGACACTGGATGATCTAGAGAGAGAGTTTGGTCATGATGTTCGGATTATCGTTGATGGGGTGACCAAGCTTGGTAAGGTTGAGTACAAATCACTCGAGGAACAATTGGCTGAAAATCACCGCAAGATGCTTATGGCCATGTCAGAGGATATCCGTGTTATCTTGGTTAAATTATCGGACCGTTTGCACAATATGCGGACTCTCAAACACCTGAGAAAGGACAAGCAAGAACGGATCTCCAGAGAAACCATGGAAATTTATGCACCACTTGCTCATCGTCTAGGGATTTCCAGTGTCAAGTGGGAGTTGGAAGATCTATCTTTCCGTTACCTCAATCCAACTGAGTTTTACAAGATCACCCACATGATGAAGGAAAAACGCAGAGAACGTGAGGCTCTGGTCGACGAAGTCGTAACCAAGTTGGAGGACTATGCTACCGAACGCAATCTCGAAGGGAAAATCTATGGTCGTCCTAAGCATATCTATTCGATCTATCGCAAGATGCAGGATAAGAAGAAACGCTTTGAGGAAATTTATGACCTGATTGCCATTCGTTGTATCTTAGATACCCAGAGTGATGTCTATGCCATGCTGGGTTATGTGCATGAACTTTGGAAACCTATGCCAGGCCGCTTCAAAGACTATATCGCCAATCGCAAGGCCAACGGTTACCAGTCTATTCATACGACCGTCTATGGGCCAAAAGGGCCGATTGAATTCCAGATTCGGACCAAGGAAATGCACGAGGTGGCTGAGTACGGGGTAGCAGCTCACTGGGCTTATAAGAAAGGCATTAAAGGACAGGTCAACAGCAAGGAATCTGCTATTGGGATGAACTGGATCAAGGAGATGATGGAGCTCCAAGACCAGGCTGATGATGCCAAGGAATTTGTGGACTCTGTTAAAGAAAACTATCTGGCGGAGGAGATTTACGTCTTTACTCCAGATGGTGCAGTTCGTTCCCTTCCAAAAGATTCAGGACCGATTGACTTTGCCTATGAAATCCATACCAAAGTCGGTGAAAAAGCGACTGGCGCCAAGGTCAATGGCCGTATGGTTCCACTGACAACCAAGCTCAAGACAGGGGATCAGGTTGAAATTATCACCAACCCCAACTCCTTTGGTCCGAGTCGTGACTGGCTAAATATGGTCAAGACCAGCAAGGCGCGCAACAAGATTCGTCAGTTCTTTAAAAATCAAGACAAGGAATTATCCGTTAACAAGGGCCGTGAAATGTTGATGGCCCAGTTCCAAGAAAACGGCTATGTAGCCAATAAATTCATGGACAAGCGCCATATGGATGAGGTTCTTCAAAAGACCAGCTACAAGACAGAGGAGTCTCTCTTTGCAGCCATTGGTTTTGGAGAAATTGGTGCTATTACCGTCTTTAACCGTTTGACCGAAAAGGAACGCCGTGAGGAAGAGCGTGCCAAGGCCAAGGCGGAAGCAGAAGAGCTTGTCAAAGGTGGCGAAGTTAAAGTCGAGAACAAAGAAACCCTCAAGGTTAAGCATGAGGGTGGTGTGGTCATTGAAGGTGCCTCAGGTCTCCTAGTTCGGATTGCCAAGTGTTGCAATCCAGTTCCGGGTGACGACATTGTCGGCTACATTACTAAGGGACGCGGTGTAGCTATTCACCGTGTGGACTGTATGAATCTCCGTGCCCAAGAAAACTATGAGCAACGTCTTCTTGATGTGGAGTGGGAAGATCAATTCTCAAGCAAGGAATACACTGCCCACATCGATATCTATGGTCTCAACCGTACAGGACTCTTAAATGATGTTCTGCAAGTTCTCTCCAACACGACCAAAAATATCTCAACCGTTAATGCTCAGCCAACTAAGGATATGAAATTTGCTAATATCCATGTCTCCTTTGGTATTTCCAACCTCTCTACACTGACCACAGTCGTGGACAAGATTAAGAGTGTGCCAGAGGTTTACTCTGTCAAACGGACCAACGGCTAATTCTCCCTTCAGTTACCAGAAAGGCTATTATGAAAATCATCATTCAACGAGTCAAGAAAGCCCAAGTCAGTATCGAAGGTCAGGTTCATGGAAAAATTAATCAGGGACTCTTATTACTGGTCGGTGTTGGGCCAGAGGACCAAGAGGAAGATCTGGACTATGCTGTGAGAAAGCTCGTCAACATGCGGATTTTTTCAGACGCAGAAGGCAAGATGAACCTGTCTATCAAGGATATTGAAGGAGAAATCCTTTCTATTTCCCAGTTTACCCTCTTTGCAGATACCAAGAAAGGCAATCGTCCAGCCTTTACAGGTGCAGCTAAGCCTGATATGGCATCAGATTTCTATGATGCTCTCAATCAAAAGCTAGCACAGGAAGTACCTGTTCAGACAGGTATCTTTGGAGCAGATATGCAGGTGGAGCTGGTCAATGACGGACCAGTTACTATCATTCTTGATACTAAAAATAGATAAGAAAACCAAGCCCAGTTGGCTTGGTTTTTGTTTATAGACACTCCCAGAAGGCGATGTGTTTGTTGTAAAAGTCGGGATAGTTTTCTCTTAGGTGGCTAGCCGTTATATAATATAAAGTAGAATGACAGGAAGTAAAGACTGGAGTAAGAGAGTAGAAATGTTGAGGGCCAGTGATGGATAAAAAGACAAATAATAGAAAATCGCTGATGAGCACTCCTAAATAGTAGAAGCGAATTTTTTTGTTCATCTGAGGATAAATCTCAGAGAACTGTTTTTTGAGTCGATTGACCAAACGAAATAGCAGTAGTCCTTGAGCAAGGATGAAAATGAAGCAAAAAATCAGGCCTCTCTCCAAAGAAAGTTCGTATCGGGGTCTGAAAGTTACCAACAGTAGCAAATCGCTGACTACAATGGCTGCAAAATGGATTCTAAAGAGCTTTTTCATAGGAAGACCTCCCTCTTTTATCTAGCTTCATTCTACACCAAACGAATGGGACTTACAAGCCAAATGACAAAAAATTCCTGAAAGGAATTTCTTTCAGGAATAAGGGCTTAGTTGATTTTTTCGACATAGAGTTGTTTTGCGATATCGATGCTAACTTGGAGATCTTCACCTTTGTTGACCAGTGTAAAGGTATTGGAAAAATTATCAAACTGCTTGACTTTGACTTGGTCACCGATATGAATCTCATGCTTTTCTAAGTATTTAAGTAGGTCAAAGCTATCGTGAACCCGAGTCAGGAGATAGGTACCGGCTTCTTTGGTATCTGCTAGAGGTAGGTTGTTGATTTCGACCAGGAGCTCTCCCTTAGCTGGGATGGTTCCTCCATGGGGGCAGGTTTTAGGGAAGCCCAGTAGTTTATCCAGTCTCTCTACGAAGAGGTCAGATACAGTGTGCTCTAGGACCTCAGCTTCCTCATGGATCTGGTCACTGGTATAGTCGAGATGGTGAACTAGAAAGACTTCAATCAACCGGTGTTTGCGATAGAGCTCGGAGACTAGTTTGAGCCCAATATCTGTCAATAGATAGCCATTCTCCTTGTCCTTGAGGATGAGATTTTCACTTTTCATGCGTTTGATCATCTCTGTTACGGCAGGTGGAGAGACTTGCATACGGGCAGCAATTTCCTTATTGGTGATTTTTTGCATTTCCGTACCGATTTCATAAATACATTTTAGGTAGTCTTCTTTATTTGGCGTCATTCGTTTCCTCTTGTCTTTTCTCTCCATCTAGTATATCAAAAAAAGCTAGATTTCTCTAGCCTTCTGCCCTAATGGCTTTGATTTTAGTCCAGTTCTTTTACTGCAGCAATAGCAGCTTCAAAGTTTGGCTCCGTGTTGATATTGTCAACGTATTCTACATAACGGATGACATTGTCAGTATCAAGAACAAAGACGGCACGTGCAAGGAGATGCCACTCGTTGATCAAAAGGGCATAATCGCGCCCGAAAGAATGGTCAAAGTAGTCTGAAAGCATGATGGCATTGTCAAGGCCTTCAGCCCCACACCAGCGTCCTTGAGCAAATGGTAGGTCCATAGAAACGGTAAGAACGACGGTGTTATCGAGGTTAGCTAGTTCTTGGTTGAATCGACGTGTTTGCGTTGAGCAGATACCAGTATCGATAGAAGGGACAACACTCAAGACTTTTTTCTTTCCATCAAAGTCAGCTAGCGTTTTTTTAGAGAGATCGGTTGTCGTGAGAGAAAAGTCAAGTGCCTTGTCTCCGATTTGCAGTTGTTTACCTGTAAAGGTTACAGGATTTCCGAGAAAAGTGGTCATGAAACTACTCCATTCTTTTTTTCTTTTATTTTACCGAGAATTGTCAGATTTTTCCAATGATTTGACCGAAAATTGAAAAAACGCCAATTCGGTGAGAATGACGTTTTTAATGGATTATTTTGACAAACCTTCAGCAATCTTGTCAAGGTTGTATTTCATCATGCTGTAGTAGCTGTCGCCTTCTTTCCCTTCTTCAGCGATTGAGTCAGTAAAGATTTGTGCGTAGATTGGGATGTTTGTGTCTTGTGAAACGGTCTTCATTGGACGGTCATCGACACTTGATTCAACAAAGAGTGATGGAACTTTTGTTTGGCGAAGCTTTTCAACCAAGGTCTTGATTTGTTCAGGTGTTCCTTCTTCTTCTGTGTTGATTTCCCAGATGTAGGCACTTGGAACTCCGTAAGCTTTAGAGAAGTATTTGAAGCATCCTTCGCTGGTTACGATGAGTTTTTTCTCAGCAGGGATATTGTTAAATTTCTCTTTGGCTTCCTTGTCCAGTTTGTCTAGCTTTTCAGTATAGTCTTTGAGATTTTTTTCGTAGAATTCCTTGTTGCTAGGGTCTTTGGCAATGAGCTGTTTAGCGATATTTTTAGCAAAGATAATTCCATTTTCAAGGTTAAGCCAAGCGTGTGGGTCTTCTTTACCTTTCTCGTTTTGACCTTCAAGGTAGATAACTTCAACCCCTTCACTGACTGCAAAGTAGTCTTTGTTTTCAGTCTTCTTGGCATTTTCGACCAATTTGTTAAACCAAGCATTGCCACCTGTTTCAAGGTTGATACCGTTATAGAAAATGAGGTCAGCCTCAGAAGTTTTCTTAACATCTTCAGGAAGTGGTTCGTATTCGTGTGGGTCTTGACCAATCGGAACGATACTGTGAAGATCAATCTTGTCACCAGCGATATTTTTAGTAATATCAGCAATGATAGAGTTAGTTGCTACAACCTTTAGTTTTTGGTTTGTAGATGCTGCATCTTTTTTCCCGCTAGCACAGGCAGCTAATCCAATGATAGCAAGAAAAAGAGCAAGTAATGTACCTAATTTTTTCATTAGATTCCTCCAGAAGGGTTTCCCCGTTATTTAATGATTTTTTTGTTTTTCAGTTTCAAGTATCGTTGTTTAGGAGAGATAAAGAAACTGATTAGAAAGAAGCTGGCGGATGTGAGCACGATGCTGGATCCTGCTGCGAGATTGAAGCTATAGCCGATAAAGAGTCCCAAAACAGAAGCGGTTGCCCCTAGGGTTGATGAAAGGAAAATCATGCTCTTTAGGCTATTAGCATAAAGGTAAGCCGTCGCAGCTGGGGTGATCAACATGGCTACGATAAGAATAGTTCCAACACTTTGCATGGCGGTGACTGACACAAGGGCCAAGACCACCATGAGCAGATAGTGGTAGAAATTGACGGGCATTCCCATGGCTTTAGCCAGGAGCTCGTCAAAGGATGTAATCAATAGTTGTTTAAAGAAAATCCCGATAATCAAAAGAATCAATGCCCCAACACCGATGGTGATCCACATGTCCGTATCTTGGACAGCGAGGATATTCCCAAAAAGGATATGGAAGAGGTCTGTCGAACTCTTGGCAACACTAATCAAGATGACACCTAAGGCTAAGAAAGATGAAAAGGTAATACCAATGGCGGTGTCACTCTTGATGATAGAGTTTCCCTTGATGTAGGTAATGATGATGGAAGCCATCAAACCAAAGATGATCGCTCCAATAAAGAAATCAATTCCCAGGATAAAGGAAAGGGCTACGCCGGGCAAAACTGCGTGAGAGATGGCATCCCCCATGAGAGACATTCCACGCAGGATGATAAAACATCCCACAGCTCCAGCAACGACTCCAATGACAATAGCTGTGATCAAGGCGTTTTGTAGGAAATGGAAATTTTGCAATCCATTGATAAATTCTGCTATCATAGGTCACCTCCATTGAAAAAGAGTTTGCTACCGTAGGCCTTTTTAAGATTGGCTTCGGTAAAGGTTTCTTCAGTTGGACCAAGGTCTACCAATTCTCGATTGAGAAGCAAAACTTGGTCGAAATAATGGGGGACTTTACTGAGGTCATGATGGACGATGAGAACTGTTTTACCAGCTTTTTTAAGATCTCTCAGCGTATTCATGATAATCTCTTCACTAACCGAGTCAATCCCGACAAAAGGCTCATCTAAAAAGATGTAGTCAGCTTCCTGCACTAAGCAGCGGGCAATCAACACACGTTGGAATTGTCCGCCTGAGAGCTGACTAATCTGGCGATCAGCATAGTCTGAGAGCCCAACGATTTCAAGTGCATCCGCCACTTTTTTCCAGTGGCTGGCCTTTAAAGTGTGAAAGAGTCGAATGGATGGATAGAGTCCCAGAGAGACACATTCCTTGACCTTGATAGGGAAATTGTAGTCGATATGGATTTTTTGCTCGACATAAGCAACTCGATTTAAAGATTTCTTGACTTCTTTGTCATCGAGAAAGGCCTGACCTTCATGTGGGATAATTCCCAACATACCTTTTAATAAAGTTGATTTTCCAGCACCATTTGGACCAATAATTCCGGTAATAGTTGGTCCGTGGAGCACTAGTGAAATATCCTTTAGTGCCAGCGTTTCTTTGTAGGAGACGCTGAGGTGTTCAATACGTATCATAACAAATTCCTCCCTCCTGTATTTAATATACATTAAAAAAAAAATTAAGTCAAGTTAATTTTTGAAAAATTTAAAATAATAACTGAAAAATGAAGAAAAAAGAGAAACCATTTTTAATTGCATTCCCAAGTGTTTTTTGCTAAGCTAAGAATAAGTGAAAAAATGAAAGCGAGAACAAGATGACACGTTATCAAGACGATTTTTATGATGCAATCAATGGCGAATGGGAAAAAACAGCTGTCATTCCAGCTGACAAATCTCGAACAGGTGGTTTTATTGACCTTGACGAGGAAATTGAAGAGTTGATGCTGGCGACTACAGACAAGTGGTTGGCAGGTGAAGAAGTCCCAGAGGATGCCATCCTCGCAAACTTTGTTAAGTACCATCGTATGGTACGTGATTTTGACAAGAGAGAAGCAGATGGGATCAAGCCTGTTTTGCCAATGCTCAAGGAATACCAAGATTTGGAGAGTTTTGAAGATTTTACCAGCAAACTGGCAGAGTTTGAACTAGCTGGTAAACCAAACTTCCTTCCATTTGGGGTATCACCAGACTTTATGGATGCCAGAACCAATGTTCTCTGGGCAAGTGCACCAGGAACAATCTTGCCAGATACGACTTACTACGCTGAAGACCATCCTCAGCGTGAGGAGCTCTTGACTCTTTGGAAGGAAAGTACTACGAATCTTCTCAAAGCCTATGATTTTTCAGATGAGGAAATCGCAGACTTACTAGAGAAAAGATTGGAATTGGACCGTCGCATTGCGGCTGTGGTGCTTTCTAACGAAGAAAGTTCAGAATATGCCAAACTCTACCATCCATATGCTTATGAAGATTTCAAGAAATTCGCCCCTGCCCTACCTTTGGATGATTTCTTCCAAGCAGTGCTTGGGCAAGTACCTGACAAGGTTATCGTAGACGAGGAACGTTTCTGGCAAGCAGCAGACCAATTCTATAGTGAAGAAACATGGCCTTTGCTTAAGGCGACTTTGATTTTGTGTGTGGTCAATCTCTCAACCAGCTACCTCACAGATGAGATTCGTGTCTTGTCAGGTGCTTATGGTCGTGCCCTTTCAGGAGTGCCAGAAGCTCAGGACAAGGTCAAGGCGGCTTATCACTTAGCCCAAGGTCCTTTCAAGCAAGCTCTTGGTCTCTGGTATGCGCATGAAAAATTCTCTCCAGAAGCTAAGGCAGACGTAGAGAAAAAAGTAGCGACTATGATTGACGTTTATAAGGAACGCTTGGCTAAGAACGACTGGCTCACGCCTGAAACGCGTGATAAGGCCATTGTCAAACTCAATGTCATCAAGCCTTATATCGGTTATCCAGAGGAATTGCCAGAACGCTACAAGGACAAAGTAGTAGATGAAACTGCTAGTCTCTTTGAGAATGCCCTAGCTTTTGCGCGTGTGGAAATCAAGCACAGCTGGAGCAAGTGGAACCAACCGGTTGACTACAAGGAGTGGGGGATGCCAGCTCATATGGTCAATGCCTACTACAATCCTCAGAAGAACTTGATTGTCTTCCCAGCGGCCATTTTACAGGCTCCATTCTATGATTTGCATCAGTCGTCTTCAGCTAACTACGGTGGTATTGGTGCTGTTATTGCCCATGAAATCTCTCATGCCTTTGACACAAATGGTGCGTCCTTTGATGAAAATGGTAGCCTCAAGGATTGGTGGACAGAGAGTGACTATGCTGCCTTTAAAGAAAAAACGCAGAAAGTTATCGACCAGTTTGATGGGCAAGAATCTTACGGCGCAACGATTAACGGGAAACTAACTGTATCCGAAAACGTTGCTGACTTGGGGGGGATTGCTGCAGCCCTTGAAGCTGCTAAGAGAGAACCAGACTTCTCAGCTGAAGAATTCTTCCACAACTTTGCTCGTATCTGGCGCATGAAAGGCCGTCCAGAATTGATGAAGCTTATGGCCAGTGTCGATGTGCACGCGCCTGCCAAACTCCGTGTCAATGTGCAAGTACCAAACTTCGATGACTTCTTTACAACATACGATGTCAAAGAAGGCGACGGCATGTGGCGTTCACCAGAGGACCGTGTGATTATTTGGTAAGACAAAAACCAAGGATTTTTTCCTTGGTTTTTTGCTTGTTAGAAAAAGGGATTAAAGGTCTTTTCGTGAGCGATGGTCGTAGCTGGACCATGGCCAGGATAGACATCGTAGTTAGGAAGAGTAAAGAGTTGCGTCTGAATGCTATGGAGGAGTTGTTCCGTGCTACCTGTAGGAAGGTCGGTTCGTCCGATGGTTTCTCGGAATAGAGCATCTCCCGTCAAGACTAGATGAGCATCAGGAAAGACTAGGGAAACGCCGCCGATAGAGTGCCCTGGGGTCGGTAGAACGGTAAAACGAAATTCCTCAAGCTGGTATTCCTCATGAAAGACAAAGGTGTGCTCTGCAGGTTTTGCGACCACATTTGCCATATCGTCGTGACGAGGGAGACCAGAGAGATTATCTACAGGTGTATAAAGCCAGCTGGCTTCACTCTCTGCTACATAAACTGGGGGATTTCCAAAAGTCTCACGAACCAAGTCTAGACTCATAATATGGTCGTAGTGGGTGTGGGTCAGGAGAATCGCGCAGACTGGTTTGTTGATTTTTTCAATAGTCTTGCGAATGGCTTCCCAATGGCTACCTGGGTCAACCACAATCAGGTGTTGGTCCCCTTCTAGATAATAAGTGTTTTCATAGGCAACGGGATTCACGGTTTTATGGATTTTCATACTGGCTCCAATCTCAAAGAATGTACTAAACTAAGTATAGCACAGAAGAGGGAAATAAAGTGAAAAGAAAGTCCCTCTTTTGTGTTAGAGGGACAATGATCTTATTTAAACTTGAAACCTTCGTAAATGAGTTTTGCTTTGGGATTCTTTTTCTTGATTTGCTTGGCAAGGGCCTTCATCATAGGAAGAGGTCCACACATATAGACTGTAGTCTGGTCAGGGATTTCTTCTTGATCCAAAGTCAGGTATCCTTTTTCATTGCTATCGACCAGCTGCAGGTCAAAGTTAGCATTTTGACGGGCGTAGTCACGAAGTAGGTCTAGGTAGACAGCATTTTCCTCTCCACGGAAACTATAGTAGAAGCGGACGTTCCTGTCTAGGATAGGATGCTCCCGGATATAAGAGATGAAAGGTGTCATTCCAATTCCACCTGCGATCCAGATTTGCTGCTTTGGACCATGTTCCATAGTCATATGCCCATAGGCGCGATCAACTGCAACCTTGCTACCAACTTGAAGATTGTCATAGATATTCTTGGTGTGGTCACCAGAGTTTTTTATCGTAAAATAAAGAGTTCGTCCTTGCCCTCCAGAGATGGAGAAAGGGTGTGGAGCAGTCTCAAAACCTTTTTGGAAAATTTTTAGAAAGGCAAATTGTCCATATTCGTAGGTGAAAGGATGACTGAGCTCTATTTCAATTTCAGTCGTATCGTGGTTGAGTCGTTTGATTCCTACGATTTTTCCAAGATAGGTGAAACCGACCTTTTGATAAAGGAAAATAATATAAAAACCTGCAAGCAAGCCTAAAAGAGCATAGATTCCAAAGATAAAACCTAGGAAACTAAAGGAGAGGAGACGATTTCCCATGATCATCAAAACATGAAAAAGGCCAAAGATATAGGCTAGATAAACCAATCGATGAATCCATCTCCATGCTTCATACTGGATATATTGTCCCAGATAGGCAACCAGAACGATGCTGATAAAGATATAGATAGCAATATTTCCAAACTGGGCGGCCAAATGCGAACCCCAGAGACCACCCATGCTAAAGTTGTGTAGGGTTAGTAGGAGTATGGATAGAAAAGCCGTGAATTTATGAGCTAGATACATCTTTTCAAGTCCGTTAAACCAAGCCTCAAGCAAGGGTAAACGACTAGCTAGTATAAAAGTAAGTGAGAGGGTAGTGAGAGCTAAACCAGGGATTAGAAACTGACTAGCACCTGAACTGAGCCAAGCTAGAATAGTCAGAAGCATACTAAGTCCGATAAATAAAATACCTTTTAATGATTTCATAGTAGAATTCCTTTCATGGATTTATCTTATATTAGATGTAATAAGATTTGTTACATTTTAACAAAAAATGAATCTGTCGTCAAGGTTTAGGTTCTAGGCCTCTAAGTCAAATCTTCATGATAATCTATAAATAATGGCTAAGAAATATACTGTTAAATTTGTGCACTTCTTATAGAAAATTTTTTGTTATAACAATGTAAGACTTGGGAAAATTTAACTTCTACAAGACTCTAAAAAATAAATTGATACATTAAAGTGTATTTTATTTAATTATAAGATAAATGATTCCGGGAGTTTACACGCTGTAAACCTTCATGAATATTGGTTTTTCAAAGCATTTATCATTAAATCATTTTTGTATTTTTCTAAAATAAAATTATAAAAGTTGTTGAAAAAGATAGGGAAAAGTGTTAGTATGAATATGCATATTGAATACGAGGATATAATCCTTTTAGAATAATGAAATTTAAAGACCATTTTTTGAGTAGGGAAGAAATTTCGTTTTTTCTATATTTCAATATCGATATAATAAAAATAGGGAGGTTGTGTATCTTATGAAGAGTAAGCAACAGGGTTTTAGAACGGAGAAATACATTCGATACGGGATTCGAAAGTATAGTTTTGGAGCGGCCTCGGTGGCAATTGCGACCGGTTTGATGATGTTCCTAGGTAATGGTGCGGTATCGGCAGCGGAAGTACAAGGTGCAGATGCAACAGTGGCAACGACAACACCAGTAGCAACAAAGGAGTCGGAGTCAACTATAACGGCGGAGAAATCTGAAGCTAAGGCGTCAGAAAAAGTAGTAGAGACTAAAAAAGTTGATAAGACTGCTCTGACTAAAAAAGTAGTTGAGTTAGAAGCGAAGATTGCATCTGCAAAGAAAGCTGATGCAACAGCGATAGCTACTGCAAATGAAGTATTGACTGCGGCAAAGGCAGTTCTTGCAAACGAAACTGCAAAACAGGTTGATATCGATGCAGAGCATGCTAAAGTTGAAGCTTTGATTACAGTTGTAGTTGAGTCAGACGAAGCTGGGAAACAAGTTGAGAAAACAGCAGCAACTACAGCAGTCAAACCAGTGGCGACCACTGCTACAGAAAAAGCAGAAAAAGTAGAAGAAACAAAAGAAACTGTCGAACCAGTCCAAGAAGCTAAAAAAGTCTTAGAACAAGTTACCTCTGAAGCTGAGGTAACCAATGTTTTAGCAACTGAAGCAGTCCGGAAAAATAACCTTGAGGCTGAAAACAAAGCGGCAATTGAGGCAGCGATAGCTAATAATAAAGAAGTTATTGCGGAAGCTAAAAAAGTGTTAGTTACGGATAGCGTTACAGCTAAACAAATCAATGATCAATTGTCACGCTTAAATGATTCCATTCTTGCTGTCTACAATGATCTGAAAAAAGCAGGAGTTGGAAATGACTGGAACTTTGGAGTAGCTTTGGCTGCTCAAGATTTCTATGCCGAAGAGGGTTCTAACACAACTCATGCATCGGAAACAAACGCTGCAAATCATACTGGTAAAGATACCTATACAATTCCAGTACAAGAAATTAAATTAATTACGGGTACTGATGCTACAGGGTTAGAGATAGAAGTCTATTCTAATCAGCGGACTGGTGAAGATACCAATGCTGGAAATGGGATGCATACAGAACAGGGTGGAAAAACTGGTCATAACAACAAAGGACGTGTAGACTATCCATTAACCCCTGATGCCGCTAAAAAGTTAGCTGAAGAAGCACCACTTTGGAGAAATAAACTCCGTGCGGATGGGTCAAGAATTTCAAACGCTGCGACGTCAATATACTCTGCTAACGGTGGTTATGAATACCTAGCTACAGAAATTTATGGCTATGGGTATGAACAAGGAGTTGACAGAGTTTATATTAAAGGTTTGAAAGATCGTATTGCAGTTACAGAAAAAGCTAAGCAAGCTGGTTGGAGTCTTACCTCTGTAACACCAACTAACCTTGTACCAGGTGTTGCTTATGATGAGGCGACAGATACCATTCAAGGTAAAGTAATTGCTGGTATTGAAAATGGAGTGTATGACTTACGATTTAATATTACTGCAACGAATACAGATGGGCGGACTGTCACCTTCCAAATTCAGAATCTACGTGCTGGTTGGGTAGGTTGGCAAGATAGCACACCTCCTAAAATAAAATCAGATTCTGAGCGTTATGATCGTAATGTTGGTGATGATGCGAATATCAATCTTCGTTTTCATGATTCTTCGGGAGCTAGTGCGATACCTGGCAATTCAGCAGGAAACTATGACTATACAACTGCTGAAGGTAAAGTAGTTAAAGTTCGTCAAAATTCTTCTAAAGCAGTCACAGGTGTCTCAGGCTACAACACTATAGGAGCAGAATTAGATGATTCTAAAGTGTTGATTCCTGGCACCAACTATACTGTAACAAACAGTACTGCTGAAGAGCAAAAAGCTGCTGGAACCAACATGGGTAATGCTGTCATTGGAGGTAAGGTGACAGAGGCAGGTATCTATACCGTTTCAGTATTTGCTAAAGATTATGATAAGTTATCTAATAATACGACATGGAATCAGTCAGGTCAAGAGGCGCACGGTTCTATTACTGTAGTTGTTAAGCCTAAAGTTGAAGTTCAAAACGTTGAAACCTATTCAACAACAGTTCCTGTTAAAATCTCGACAGGTGCTACAAGTGCTAAGGTTACAATGCCAGATGGAACTGTAACAAACTTGAAAGCCGTTAATGGTAAATGGCTTGTAGATAGTGGTTCAACCAATACTGCGGTTACTGAAAATCAAGAACTAGGTGCTGTAGATTCAAATACCGTCTTTAATATTCCAGTCACGTCAGAGGCAACTGCAAAAGTTGGTGTTGATAATATCAAAGTAGAAGCATCAGCTGAAAATGTTAAGGGAACTTTCTTACGTGAGCGAGTTGAATTGAATGGAACTGATGGGCAAAAACACACTGCAGTTTTAAATAGTACATCTGGTCACTGGGAGCTTCCTGCTGACTATGCCGAAGTGAAAACAGCAAATGGAGATGGGACTACAACTTGGACGAAACGCCAAGTATACACTGAAGCGAAACTAGATGGCGGTATGAAATTCTTCATTTACGAATATACTCGTCAACTTGATAAAGATGGAAATGTAACAAGTGTAACTACTCCTGATCGTCCAATGACGGAATATGTTTCTCAAAATACTAACCAAGCTGGCGATGGTATGTCAGTAACTATTACTTTTGACAAACATTCAAACACATGGACATCATCAGATGGAACAGAAGTTACTGCTAAAAAGTTGGGTGATGATTCATGGGAAGTTCATACTAAATCAGGTTTTGGTGGAATCATTAGAGGAACAATCGCAACTAACTCAGATGTTGCGACTGTTGTCAATACGAAACCAATTGCAAGCTCACAAGATTATACTTCTACTAAAGGAACTGCGGTAGATCTCCGTAATGAAGCAAAAGCTGCAGTGACAATCTCTGATGCAGAAGATACTAAGTACGGAAAAACAACTTACATTACTCGTATTACAGTAACATCTCCTTCAGGAGTTCAGAAAGTTTATGACACTAAACAAGATGCAAACAACTATAATCTTGCTAGTGGTTATACACTGAGTGAAGTGGGAGTCTATACAGTAACAGTTGACGTTATTGATAGTAATGGCAATTACACAACAGATGCTACAATAGGTGGAACTGAATCTGGTGTGGATCATGGGGCTGGCTCATCAACAGCTACAACAACTTACCACATCACAGTAACAGACACGATTGAAGGTCATAATGTAACATCCACAGATGTTCAAGGAGCGACTCAAACAGGTACTCCAACCTTTACATCTGTTGGTGATGGCTCACCTGTGGCACCAAGTGCTACTTCACCTGCTAAGTTGGTAGATCCTACCACTGGTAAGTTAGTTGACCAAGTAACAATTGATGGTCAAGGAACATACACAATTAATAATGAAACTGGTGTTGTGACATTTGTTCCGTTGAAAACATTCACAGGTACAGCAACCCCAGTGACTGTATCATTAACAGCAACTCTTGGTCAAGATAAAGATGGACAACCTATTACCGCTACAGCGACAGCAACATATACTCCAACTGTTACACCAGTTACTCCAACAGCAACTCCTGCAGAATCAACTGGTATCCAAGGCGCTACTCAAACAGGAACGGTAGCATTCAAAGAAGGACACTCTGTTGCTCCAATCAAGCCGAACTCAGCTGTTCTTCTTGATAAGAATGGTACTCCGGTAGCACCTGGAGCTTCAGTAGATGCTTTGGATGAGAATGGTAACAAAGTAGGGGAATATACAATTGACCCAACTTCAAATACTGTAACATTCAGTCCAACCGATAAGACTTACAAAGGTAAAGTCCAACCTGCAACAGTTCAGGCTGAAGATGAGAATGGTACAAAAGTTAAGACAACTTATACTCCACATATTGTAGGTGTTACTCCAACAGCAGAACCTGCTAAGTCAGTTGATGTCCAAGGAGCAACTCAAGAAAGTACAGTAACATTCAATGGTGGTACGACTACACTGGATGGTAAACAGGTGACTGTAGATATTGACCCAGCTACTTTCACTCTTTTAGATGAAACCGGAACTCCAGCAACATCTGTTCCAGCTAAAGACCCTAGTGGAAATGTTATTGGTACATATACTCTGAAAACAGTTGGTGGACAAGCCGTTGCAGTCTTTACCCCAACTGATAAGACTTATAGTGGTGAAGTTCAACCTGTGCGTGTACAGGCTAAAGATAAAAATGGTATTTCGGTTGAAACAACTTACACACCATTGATTACGCCAGTTACACCAACAGCAACTCCAGCAACTTCTGAAAATATTCAAGGAGCAACACAAACAGGCACCCCTACATTTGTTCAAGGTGATGCAATTGCACCAATTAAACAAGGTTCAGTAAAACTTCTTGATAAAGAAGGAAATGAAGTTCCTGCAGGTCAGACAACTCCAGCTTATGCTGAAGATGGGACTACTGAAATTGGTACATTCTCTATTGATCCAACAACTGGAAAGGTAACCTTTAGTCCAACGGATAAATTGTATTCTGGTAAGGTTACTCCAGCAACTGTGCGAGCAGAAGATGAAAATGGAACTAAAGTGACGACAACTTACACGCCACAAATTATCCCAGTAAATCCTATTGGAGTTCCTGCGACTTCTGAAGATGTTCAAGGTGCAACTCAAACTGGAAAACCAGAATTCCAAGGCGGAACTGCAGTTGTCAATGGAAAAGAAGTTACTGTTGAGATGAATGACACTGTTCCAGCTAAATTGATTGATTCTAAAACTGGAAATGTTGTGGATTCTATCACTATTCCGGGTGAAGGTACTTATACTGTAGCACCGGACGGAACAGTAACCTTTGTTCCTGAAAAAACCTTTACAGGTCAAGCATCAGGTGTTGAAGTTTTACGTGAAGACAAGAATGGAACCCCCGTTACAGCAAGCTACACTCCAGTTGTTAAGGCAGCAATTCCAACAGCTACTGATGCTGTTACAGAAGACATTCAAGGTGCAACTCAAAAAGGAGTGCCTACATTCCTAGGTGGTAGGGTTACTGTTAATGGAGTGGAAAAAATTGTTCCTATTGATGAAACCAAGGGTCTTGAACTTATTGATCCAAAAACAGGAAAACCAACAGATCAACCAATTGTCATTCCAGGCGAAGGAACTTATACTGTAAATAATGGTATGGTAGAATTTAAGCCAGAACCACAATTTACTGGAAAAGGAACAGGCGTAGAAGTTCAACGTGTAGATGAGAATGGAACTCCTGTAAAAGCTAAATACACTCCAGTTGTTAAACCAGCAACTCCAACAAGTTCGGATGTTATTACAACAGATGTTCAGGGTGTAACTCAATCAGGAACACCAACATTTGAAGGTGGAAAAGTCAAAGTTAATGGTATTGAGAAAACTGTTGAAATTGATGAAACAGTCAAACCAACGTTTGATGATGGTACAAAAGAGAAGACAATTCCAGGTGAAGGTACATATACTATTGATGAAACTGGAAAAGTAACCTTTACTCCCGAGAAGACATTTACAGGTCAAGCAACAGGTGTGACTGTTAAGCGTGTTGATAAGAATGGAACCCCAATTACAGCTAAGTATACCCCAGTTGTTATCCCGGTTACACCTACTTCAAAAGATTCTGAATCAGAAGGTCCGAAAGGACAACCTCAATCAGGAACACCAACATTTGAAGGCGGAAAAGTAACAATCAATGGTAAAGAAATTCCGGTAGAAATTGATGAAACAGTTAAGCCGACCTTTGACGATGGTACAACAGAGAAGAAGGTACCAGGTGAGGGTACATATACTATTGATGAAGCTGGAAAAGTTACTTTCACACCAGAGCCAGAATTTGTAGGTCGAGCAACTGGAGTAACAGTTAAACGTGTTGATAAGAATGGAACCCCAATTACAGCTAAATATATCCCTACTGTACGTCCGAATACTTCATTTGTTGATACTAAAGGAAATATCCTAGCCCCAAGTGAAGATGGTTCGCAACCTAAGAAAGATATTCCAGGATATAAAATTGTTGAAACTAAGGTTGATGAAAAAGGCAATGTGGTCCACGTTTATGAGAAGGTTAAGACAAGTCATAAGGATAAGGAAGGGAACGAAATTCCAGGTCATCCAACCGAAGACGGCGAACAACCTAAGAAAGATATTCCAGGCTACCGCTTCGTAGAGACTAAGAAACTTCCAAACGGTGACACAGAACACGTTTATGAGAAGGTTAAGACCAGTCACAAGGATAAGGAAGGCAATGAAATTCCAGGTTATCCAACCGAA